>NZ_CAKKLI010000016.1:0-102902 GCF_918697855.1 Paenibacillus sp. CECT 9249
GGCATTCCGGAAAGTCCAGTCCCAAATTTATTTTTCAAAGATCAACTGGAAATTTTGAAGGCGGCCGCCAGTCCCCTAGGGGACTGGAAGTAAACTCAAAACTGCCTTCAAGAAATACTATATGAGGTAGGAATTGCTATGTCTTCTACGAGTATATTGGAAATTAAAAACGTAAGCAAAACCTTTTCTGGAGTAAAGGCGCTTTCAGATATCTCCTTTGACGTACGCAAGGGGGAGATCCTGGGTTTAATCGGCGAGAATGGCGCCGGCAAATCAACCTTAATCAAAATTTTGGCCGGCGCGCACCAAAAAGATTCCGGCGAAATACTGCTAAACGGAGAACCTTTTGAAGTCAGGCATCCGATTGAAGCTCAAAATTTGGGACTATCCGTGATTTATCAAGAATTTAATTTAATTCCTAGCCTATCCGTGGTAGAGAATATTTATTTAGGAAAGCTCCCGCTAAAGAACGGTTTGGTAAATTGGAAAAAATTAAAGGAAGATGCCATACAAGTACTGGAGCAGCTTAACTTGGATATTAACGTGATGGAGAAAGTATCCAATCTGTCTGTCGCCAAGCAGCAAATGGTTGAAATCTCCAAAGCTCTGGCCACCAAAGCCAATGTGCTGATTATGGATGAACCTACGGCCACATTAACCGGAGAAGAAACCGAGATTTTGTTGCGTCAGGTGCGTGAGCTGAAAGCAAAAGGAATCACGATTATTTTCGTCAGTCATCGGTTGGAGGAATTATTTAGCGTTTGCGACAGGATCGCGGTATTACGGGACGGTACTTATGTTGGCACGAAAGATACCTGCGATCTTACCAAAGATTCTTTAATTGAAATGATGGTGGGACGACCGTTAGATCAGACTTTTCCGGAGAAAGAGGTTAAGGAATTTAAAGAAGAGGTCCTTGCCGTAAAGGGATTGTGTCGCGGAAAATACGTTAAGAATGTAAGCTTTACCCTTCATAAAGGCGAAATATTAGGTGTTGCCGGATTGGTGGGGGCAGGCAGAACGGAACTGGCGCGCTTAATTTTTGGCGCGGATCGTCCCGATGCCGGCGAAATCTTCCTAAGGTCTAAGGCGGTTACATTTAAATCGCCTCATCAAGCGATTAAGAACGGGATTGGACTTGTTCCGGAGGATAGGAAGAATCAAGGATTAGTTATCGAACTTAGCGTACGCGAAAACGCGATGATGGCAAACTTGGGAAACGCTATTGTCAATGGATTGGTTCATCCGAAGAAAGAAATTGAAATTACGGAAAAGTACATTCAAGAGCTTCAGATCAAAACATCGAATGTGAATCAAATCGTGAAGAGGCTTAGTGGAGGCAATCAGCAGAAGGTAGTGCTAGGCAAATGGATGAACGCCGACACCGATGTCCTCATATTTGACGAGCCGACGCGCGGGATCGACGTCGGAGCGAAGGCGGAAATTTATAAGTTAATTATTAGCATGGCAGGGCAAGGAAAATCAATTATTTTGATCTCATCCGAATTGTCCGAGATTATTGGGTTAAGCGATAATGTGTTGGTGATGTACGAAGGGGAAATAACGGGTACATTATCAAAACATGAGGTAACCCAGGAGCGAATTATGTACCATGCTACAGGAGGACGATAATGGTGGGTGTCGACGCGAAGATCAAGGCAGGATCCGAAGGAGTTTTTCTAAGCCAATTACGGAAAAACATGGGAATTGTCATTGTTTTTATCCTACTTTTCATTACGATGAGTTTATTATCGGATAGTTTTTTAACAGCTTACAACTTATTGAACGTTGCTAGACAAATTACGATTGTTGCGATTTTAGGCATAGGAATGACGTTCGTTATTTTATCCGGAGAAATCGACTTAAGTGTCGGTTCAATTGTTGCCCTGATCGGATGTCTGACCACCGGCTTCATGATCTCAGGCTTGCCGGTAACGGTTTCCATAATTATTGGCTTACTGCTCGGAGTAGCGCTTGGTTTTATTAACGGGTTCGTTACGACCTATGGAAGAATCCCTTCATTTATTGTAACTCTCGGTATGATGACGATTGCAAGAGGACTTTCCTTGGTGTATACCGACGGATATCCGATCAGCAATTTGCCGGAAAGCTTTTCTTTCATTGGAAGAGGCTATATCGGCCCGATTCCCTTTCCGGTTGTCGTGATGGCCGTTTGTTTTATTGTAGGATTTATCGTCTTGAAATACACCAGGTTTGGAAGAAATGTATATGCTCTTGGCGGAAATGAAGAGGCTGCGCGGCTTTCGGGCATCAAAACCAAATCTACGAAAGTTTCCGTATTTGTTATTAGCGGGCTTGCCGCTGCCATCGCGGGAATTATTCTGGCCTCAAGATTAAACTCCGGCCAACCAAGCGCCGGTACATCGATGGAGCTTGATGCGATTGCTGCCGTTGTCATTGGCGGGACAAGCTTCTCCGGAGGGAAAGGGAGTATTATCGGCACGCTGATCGGAGCCCTTATTACCGGGGTGATAAGCAACGGACTGAATTTACTTGGCGTCTCCTCCTATTGGCAAATGATTACGCTTGGTTTAATTATTGTCGGCGCTGTTTGGATTGATCAATTCCGAAAAGAATAAATAGATAACGAACATGTGGAGGGAATCACAATGAAAATATTAGTGGCTGGCGAATCTTGGGTGAAACATATTATTCATATTAAAGGTTTCGATACATTTACAAATTCGGAGTACGCGGAAGGAATTGAGTGGTTTCGCTCTGCTATGGAAGAAGCGGGGATTGAGATGGATTTTATTCCAAATCATGACGCCCCGGAGAAATTCCCAACGACTTTAGAGGAACTCAATCGCTATCATGTTGTTATATTAAGCGATATCGGCTCGAACACTTTACTTTTGTCCAACAGCACATTCTCAAAGTCCGAATTGGCTGTGAACCGTCTTAACTTGATCAAGGAGTATGTAAGCCTTGGAGGGGGATTTGCGATGGTTGGGGGCTACATGTCCTTCCAAGGGATTGATGCAAAGGCCAAATACAAAGACACAGCCATCGAAGAAATATTGCCGGTTACCATGCATCCGTTTGACGATCGCTTTGAAGCTCCGGAAGGTCTGCATATCCATATTGTTTCCCCCGAACATCCGATCTTGGAAGGGATTCATGGAGCATGGCCGCATTTCTTGGGATATAATCGCATTCAAGCAAAGGATTCGGGAACGGTTCTAGCGGAACATAACGGAAACGCATTTCTTGCGGTAGGAGAGTTTGGAAAAGGCAGAACGCTAGCATTTGCAAGTGATTTTGCACCGCACTGGGGTCCGAAAGAGTTTGTCGAATGGCAGCATTATAACCGTTTATGGACCAATAGCGTGAAATGGCTGGCGGCCAAGGAATCGTGAAACCAAATAGGCTGATGAAAAAATTGCTTGTAGTAGGAAGCTATAACGTTGATCTCATTTCTATGACGGACCGCCTTCCGGCTCCGGGTGAAACCGTTTTGGGTTCCTCCTTCTTCACATGTCCGGGCGGAAAGGGGGCCAATCAAGCCGTAGCGGCGGCCAAAATGGGGCAAGATACGACTTTTTTGGCCAAAGTAGGCGCTGACTCTTTTGGAGCGGAAGCTGTTCAGTTTCTCAAAAAACAACATATCAACGCAGATTTGGTTCGACAAGAACAGGGATGCAAAACAGGTACGGCTCAGATTATTGTAAACAGCCAAGGGGAAAATATCATCGTTGTCTCGCCTGGAGCGAATAATTTATTTTCATCCGACGATATGATGAGCAATGAAGCGGTCATCTCTGAGGTTGACGCCATTTTGGTACAGTTTGAAATACCGAAAGAAACGATAGAAACAGCGATACAACTAGCGAAAAAACATAACAAAACAGTTATCGTTAACCCGGCGCCTGTATTAGACTTGGATCAATCCGCCTTGAGGGGAATCGATTACTTAACGCCTAACGAGCATGAGTTGAAATTACTTTCGAAATGTGCAAGTCTGGCTTCCATCCAAGAAATAAAAGAAGCCGGAATGAAAGTAATCAGGGAATACAGTGTCAAGAACCTGATTGTCACGTTAGGAAGCAAGGGAGTTTTATACCAAAGCGAGGAAAAGTCGGTTCTGTATCCTTCTTTTAAGGTGAATGCAATTGACACGTCCGGAGCCGGCGATTGTTTCAATGGCGCGTTCTCTTATTTCCTGCTTCAAGGTTTATCTATGGATGACGTCGTTTTTTATGCCTCTGCCGCTGCCGCGCTCTCGGTAACGAGATTAGGGACGTCAAGCTCATACCCCGATTTACAGGAAGTCATGACTTTCGCTTCGGAACATCAGATCGAAGAGTCGAGACTCCTGTAAGCGGACATACTGATTTTGATTCATGCATGAATAGATACCCCTGCAGCTTGTTGCAGGGGTAAACGACTAGTGTGGACCCGTATGCTAGTGATGCGAGCGGATGGCATGATACGCTCATCGTTGTTTGTGGAATCAACAATATGGCTCTCTAAATTTTTAGTAAAGAGTGGGGATTGGAGGACATGAAACAGACATGATAAGTCTTGGATCAATCCCGTAAAATGCCCAGAATGCGCCATTCCAACGATAACCAGAAACTTCTCCATATTCAACACGTGTTGGATAAAACCAGAAACTTTCCCCATTCCATAACCAAACATAAGTGTAATTTTGTAAGCAGTCGATAATATATGATGTAGCGGTTGGAGTTGGGACGAATGGAGGAGGCGGGGACAGCGGCATAAATGCCATTGGACTTCACTCCTTACAAAGGGTTGTTTGACCTGTACTCTGAATAATTGAACACCTCAGCAAGAATATGTTGAGGTATCATATGCGGGAGCCCGCCCGTTTGCCATTTTCTCCTAGCGCCATTCCAACAATCGCTACCTCCAGTTTCCCACGCCGCCGCATATGCCGTCCGTGTCAAGCTCCAAACCTGCCGTCGACGGCAATCGACGCTCCGGTAACAAAGCGTTCGCTTTCTCCAGCTAGATGAGCAACCATGGCTGCGATATCGTTGACGGACGTAACCGAACAAAAATCCAACTGCCTATTTTAAGGAAGTTGGATTTTTTTCTTCAAAAACGGTCTCATGTCCTCTTGTTTGCTCTTGGCCAATAATGACGCGGTACCATTTGAACCATTGTTTGAAAAACCGTCCCCCATTGTTTTTCATTGAGTGTTCCGATAAGCTGTTCATGGTTCATTTTTAGATTCCTTCTCAAATGCTTCATTTGGGGCGGAGTAAAGATCCCTCGTAAAGCCAAATCGATAGGGCTTTGCGGTTCTTTTAGCGCGTATTCGGCAAGCCCTGCAAAAGCAATGCAATCTTTGGACGCTATAACCGCTTCTTTTTTGCGTGTGATCGTCACCATGGCCGAGTCCACCTTGGGAGGAGGGGAGAAATGATCTCGGGAAATGGTTTTCACCAAGCGAATGTCGAACCGCATTCTCCAAACTAAAACATAAGCATTTTTAATGAAGTTTTGCGTGAATCGTCTGGCCGCTCCTTTTTCCATGACGATGACGCCTCTTTGAAAGCTGCTTGAAGGATGGTTCAGAAGCTTCTTCATAATTGGCGTTGTGATGGCGTACGGAATATTGGAGACAACAACAAACTTTTCTTTGGGCAAACGGATTTTCATCATGTCTTGATGAATAATGATTGTATTTGGATGTTGCGCGGTTTTCCGTTTGAGTATGTCGACAAATTTGGCATCGTATTCCACCGCTAATACCTTTCCGGCTCTTTGATTCAACACAGTTGTCAAGGCGCCCTTTCCAGCTCCCAACTCTAAAACGGTATCTTCGATGCTTATATTCGCTCGATCGACAATTTCATGAATCAACTTCTTGTTATGCATCAAATGCTGGCCGGAAAAATTGGGAGGCTCCCCGCGGCTTAACTTTTTCCCGCTGTACTTATGAATTTTTTTGGTCATATTATCTCCGCCTTTCGCAATTAAAAAAATCACAGGCGATCTGCCTGCGATTCAGAGTAAAGGGAAGAAGACCCATCTTTAATTAAGGGGTTTGCCAAGGTAGCCGTCACCTAATAAACCTTCCTTTTGTCTTGCAAAAGAAGGTAAACAATCCATAAAAAAAGAAAGGCAGAACGATCCGCCTTTCTACACATTACATATTTGCTATGCGAACATGAAGATTATTAAAAAAGGACAGACTGATCCCGTTTACTCCGCCTACGCAAGCAGAGCCTTTGAACGTATTCAATTACCGGTTCAAAGTAGGGAAACGCAGTCTCATTGAATGTGTCACTTTTTAATAATCCTCCTTGAATTTTAAAAAATATAACTATCAATATAAATGGTTTTGCGGAAAAAGTCAACGATTCCATCTTCGATTCAGCTTCGGCGTACGAACACAGCATCTGAATGGCGCTAACGAACTTGAGAAACGCTATAGCCGTAAAATCGATGCCATTTCAAATTCAACGAAACTCCAAGACGTTATTAGAGCGAAATACCGCCGCATTACCTACTATTTTGATGAATAACAATTTCTAGTTTCGTAAGAAAATATAGAAGCTCCATTTCCTTCGAATAACGATGCTAGGTTTCGTAAGCTGTATTTGCGGTATCGCTTGTTCCCGCTCGCTACTTCCCAATATTCCAGTTCCGCCAACTTATGCGGCCCGCCGGGCATATTGGTCCGATATTCGCAGGTAATCTGTTAATTACAAGCGTCAAACAGTGATTTTTTGCATTTCAATCGCTCCTTTTTCATTGATATGGCCTTTTGTTACCCATTTTTCCCAATTCTATACTAAAGCGATAGATTTTAAATGATAGATATGATAGAATATGAGCAACAAAGCGAATTCACGATAATGGCAAACCTGTTGAAAGGCAGGGACGCAAAGCTACAGGGCCTTCTCTTATGATAAGATGGCAGCCAGTTACCGAAGGGACAAGCTTTTTTTGTTTTTCTTCCCCAAAATAAAGCTTTACACGATAATGGCAAACCTGTCGAAAGGCAGGGACGCAAAGCTATAGGGCCTTCTTAACTATAAGATGGCAGCCTGGCCGCCGAAGGGAGTTTTATAGAGTGTGCAAGTTCGTACTGTTTCTATCAGCAGTTTTTATTTTTTGTTCCATGTTGCAAGCAATGCCGGTTCACGCCGAAGAAGGAAGCGCCTGGTTGAATAAAGCCAATGTGAAGGATGGAATTGTAAGCGTTGCATATGATGTGAAAACGGGTGTGAAAACCAAACTCCAGATTGCCAAAGGCGAGGAGAAGTACACCTATACTTTGAAGCCCGGCAAGGTAGACGCCTTTCCTCTTCAATCGGGCAACGGCGAGTACACCGTTAGCGTATTGGAGCATGTCAGCGACAATAAATATCGAGTGATGAAGAAGGATACGATCAAGCTTGAACTGGCCGATAACGCGAAAGTATATCTGAATTCCATTCAGAATGTAAGTTGGAAAGAGGCGAATCAAGCCGTTCGCAAGGCGAAGGAGTTAACCGAAGATCTGACCGCGGATACGGATAAAGTGAAGGCGATCTACAATTATATTATCAACCATATTAAATACGATGATAGTTTGGCAGTTTCCGGGGAGTATGTGCCTCAGATCGATCCGATCTTGACGTCGAACAAAGCGATTTGTTACGGATACGCTTCCTTATTTGCCGCAATGTTGAGAAGCGTCGATATTCCGACTCAATTGGTTATGGGCAAGAGCGAGTATGTCGATACGTACCATGCCTGGAACAAAGTGTATTTGGACCATCAATGGGTGACTATCGATACAACGGTGGATGCGGGTTGGAATGGCAGCAGCACCGCTTTCGACATGATCAAAGACGCATCCAAATATACTGCGACGAAACATTATTAAGATAGGCATGGAAGCCTTGAGTGTGCACTCGGGACTTCTTTTTTACGTTGATTCATTTCTTTTGTGAAATGTACTTATCCAAGAAAAACGAAGGTATGCTTTATCCTTGACGTAATGAAACATAATAGTTATTATAGAGTTTTTAAGTCCGTGTTTAAATCAGAAAATGTCGGATCTTGTGCGGAAACTCAATATAGTTATATGACACTTCTTTTTTTATTCAATTAAAGATAACTAATACCTTTAAAATCTATAATACCGAATCGACGACATATCGCATGAACCATGTTTAGAATTTGTTAAGAGGCGGGGTTTACAATGGGTATGGGTCCATCAATCATGGAGGGAGTTGGTCGTGGAAAGGTTTGGAACAGCCGGACTGACGCTTCAAGGATATTTAAAATAAGATTAGGAGAAATGTTATCAAAATGGGAAAAAAGGCAAGTGTAGTTATCATTGGTTTGTTGCTTATTTTACAAAGTATGTTTGTCGGAGGTGTTGTGCAAGCGGATGAATCGGCAACACCCGAAAGTTTGTTGCTCGTCGAGGCCGGGGAAAATGAAACCGGTACGGTAACGGACGCCGTATACAATCCATCGCCGGAGGAATCGGGCAGCATTTTAACGAAAGTGACCCTTACGGACGAGCAGGGAAATGTTGTTGATACGGTTCTGAATCCGGACAGCCGCTTGGAAATCGGCTCGGCGGTCAACTTATATTACGAATGGGAATTGCCGGATCCACACGGCTACAAAGCGGGAGACAAATTCACGTTCCAATTGCCGCGTCAATTTGAAATTTTCACGGATATCGATGCGCCTCTGACCACGGCCGACGGCGGAACGGTGGGCAACTTTACGGTAGATCGCAGCGGACAGGTAGTGATGACTTTCAACGATTACGTGGAGAATCATTCCCGCGTGAGCGGTACGTTGCAAATCCGCACGGAATTCACCAAAGAGGTTGTCAATGGCAATACGGAAGTTACCATCGTATTCCCGGTGAAGGGCGGGGAGCAAACCGTTACGGTGCAAATCAAGCCCGAGTCCGGAACCGCGTTGGAGAAACGCGGCGATTTGGTCGAGAGCGGCGACATTCAGTGGACGATTGATATCAATAAACAATTAGAAGCGATCAAACATGCGGTTGTGACGGACCCGACACCGGATGGATTGGAATTGATCGCGGATTCCATTAAAGTGTACCGCCTTCAAGTGAACGGCGACGGTTCGACGGCGACGGGAGCCGAGCTCGATCCGCAAGCGTATGCGATCGAAATCGATTCTTCGGGCGCGGGTTTCAAGCTTTCTTTCCGCGACGAAACGATTAATAAAGCTTATCGTGTGCAATATGCGACGCGCGTTGTGGGAGAAGAGACCAAGTTTGCCAACACGGCTACGCTGTCGGGAGAGGACTTGAAAGACGTCTCCGCGACAGCTACCGTTACCGTGAAACGCGGAGAATTATTGGCCAAGAAAGCGGCGAAATACGATCCTGCGACACAAACGATTGCCTGGGAAATAAGATACAACTTCGGCAACAAAAAAATTGATAAAGAAGACGCGTGGTTGCAAGACCGGTTCGACGGCAGGCTGCAATGGATCGACGGTTCGTTCAAGATCTATAAGGGACAAACGAAAGAAGAACTGGACAATGATGCGTACGAATTGAATGTATTGGGAAAACCGGATCAAGATGGGAAGTTGGGTTTCGATCTGCAGTTCAACTCCGACATCGATTCGGCGTACACCATCGTGTATGAAACCAAAGTTACGGATCGGGTAGACGAGAATAAGACAGTCAAGAATCTGGTAACGACGGAAGGCGGCAGCAAGGAGGCCGGCCAACCTCTTGAGCGCGTCATTCTGAACAAATTCAATACGAATGAAAAATACGAACACAAAACCGATTATAACGCAAAAACGACAACATGGACGATTCGGGTCAATTTGGACAAATACCCGATGGACAATGTCGTCGTGAAGGACGTATTTCCGAACGGCGGGCTCGAATTTTTGCCGGAGACGTTGAGAATTGTAACGGCTGACGGGAAAGCCGTTTCCGACAATGATTACACGGTTGTCTCCGAGGATCCGCGCGCAGGTTTCGAAGTTCATTTTAACGGGATCATCACGGATACTTATCTGATCGTGTATGAAACCAAGTTTAATAACGAATGGAAACCGGACAAAACGAAGGCTCCATTTTTGAACAGAGCGATTCTTACTTGGACGGAAAACGGCGAATCCAAAGGGCCGATCGAGAGCGACGCCGAATTTTGGCCTGACACTCTGACGCAACATAACGGCGCCAAAGACGGATCTTACGATGCCGTCGAGAAGAAGATTACATGGAACATCAAGGTCAACTACAACAAAAATACAATCAACCCGGCCAAAGTTATTGACCGGTTGGCCAAAGGGCAAACCTACGTTGAGGGATCCCTCAAAGTGCATGAAATGACTTTGCTGGGCTGGTGGAACGGCGTACAAAAAGGAAAAGAGGTTCCCGCCGACCGCTATACCGCAACGTTGCCCGACAGTCGGAACGATAATACGTTGAGCGTAGAGTTTAAGGATGGCATCGATTCTCCGTATTGGATCACGTTTGAAACATCGCTTCAGGGAGAATTGGTTCCGGCTGCAGTAAACAATAAGGCTGTCCTTCAGAGCGGAAACGAAACGGTCGCCGAGTGGGACGCGAAAGTGCCGATTCCCCACGGCGGCGAATATGTGACCAAGAACGGTAAGCAGAACGGAAACAAAATCGATTGGACCATTCGCATCAACGAAGGGCAATCGCATGTTTCCAATGCCAAAATCGTCGATAAGCCGAGCGATAACCAAATTTTAATCGAGGATTCCTTCCGTTTGTACGCCACAACGGTAAACGAGAAGGGCGACATCGCCAAGGCCGAAGAGTTAATCCGAGACACGGATTATACGCTGAAGATTACAAGAGAGGATAACGACGAAGAAAGATTTGAGTTGGTCTTCTTGAAGGATATCGATTCGGCTTACATTTTGGAGTACCAGTCCTTTATTAACGCTCCGGACAAATCCAAGGTCAGCAATACGGTTTCCTTCGAAGGGGAACAAATCACGACCGAAACAAGAGAAACGACGGAGGAAATTATCGTCCGCACATCTTCCGGCTCGGGTTCAGGCGGCGGTGTTACGGGAAGCTTGGAAGTAACGAAGACGGATAAGGCGGATTCGTCCAAAAGGTTGGCGGGAGCCAAATTCGCTTTATATGATGCAAAAGGCGAACGGACGCCTATCGTTCGAACGACGAATGAAGAAGGAAAGATCCTGTTCTCTAAGTTGTTGTACGGCGAGTATATTTTGGAGGAGTTGGCCGCTCCGGACGGTTACGTCATCGACGATGCCAAGATCAACATCACCATTGTTTCGAGCATTGCGCAAGACGCATTCGTCAAGAAAATTACGGTAACGAACAGCAAAAAGAGAACGCCGGTCGATCCTGGCAATCCTTCGAATCCGGGAAATCCAGGCAACCCGCAAGAACCTGGCGGATCTACAACGCCGCCGGGAACGAGCACGCCGGCCGATCCGGATCCGGTGAATCCTCCGGCAGAGACGGAAGAGATTGACGACGAAGAAACGCCGCTCGGAGGAGTAGACCCGGAAGAGCCGCCGGCAGATCGGCCGGAAGACCCGTTGGTCGAAGTAGACGATGAGAACATACCGCGCGGCGGTGTCGACGAAACTCCCAAGGGCGACAAGCCAGGGCCTCTGCTCCCGAAAACGGGAGAGGACAGTCATTGGCCTTTCTATGCGACAGGTCTGGCATTGATCGTTCTGGGCGGTTTCATGGGACGAAAACGTACGAAACAGCAATAAAGGTTGAATTTCCCCTTTCCCGGCGGAAGCCGGGGGAGGGGGTTTTTTTTATGATCTCTCCCCTGTGGCCAATGATTTGAGAAACCCGAGCGCGGCTTGTTCTATGATTGGGAACGAAAGTGCCTCTGCCCCGTAAAACCGCACCAATCGCAGACAATAAGGAATTTTCGCTCCCTTATAAGGCACTTTGATAGTCGATCCGCATCACAACGATTTTCGCAGACACGCCATTTTCAACCACCTGCGAAAAGACATCTTTTTCTCGCTTCGGTGGGGGGACGGCACGAAAATTTCCGGATGATCGCGGGCTTTTTTTCCTAACCGTTCGCGATGACGGACACAGGATCCCTTATTTTTGCCCAAATACCCCTTTTTCGGCATGTTGCGGACACAGGATCTGTTATCTGTGACAAAACGCCCGATTTGGACCCGTTTCGGGGCAATTAGCGGAAGGTGTGTCCGTCAATCACCGCAATAACGCTCATTTAGCCAATATAAGGGAACTAGGGTCCGCCGGAAGTGCAAGACGACGCAGCTTTTTCGCAGAAACCATTCGCGATACGAACAGAGAATAATCAGCTCAATTCAGTAAGATCGCACATAAACTCGTTAGACCTGGACATTCGTGTAATGCTTTCTTTTGGCTAATCTGAATGGGTAGACATAACGGCGTTTTGCTTTGATTGGAACAGAACACCAATACAAGAGGGAGAGATCGGATATGCCGAAGATTGCGGACAAATATTTAGCAGTTGATCCATGGAAGATTATAGAGGAGGGATTCGATCCGGAACGAAACCGGGTGTCGGAATCTATTTTCTCGTTAGGCAATGAATATATGGGGGTTCGCGGCTATGTCGAGGAAGGCTATAGCGGGGATACATTATTAGGAAGCTATTTCAACGGGTTATTCGAGGAGAGCGAAGTTGGAGCGCATTATAAGGGGATCATCCGGTCGCTGCGTTTCATGGTTAACGGAGTAGACTGGCTGTATACGCGCATTACAATCGACGATGAAACCTTTGATATGGGAACCGCCGCGTTCTCCGATTTCCGCAGGGAGCTGGATTTCAAGCGGGGAATCTATTCGCGGCAACTCGTCTGGCATCTGCGGAACGGGAAGAGCGTACAGCTTACATTCGAACGGCTGATCAGTATGCGAGTATCGAATTTGGGCTGCCAACGGATCGTGCTGAAGCCGTTGAACTTCTCCGGTGCGGCTCGCATTATCGCCGGATTGGATTTCTCGACCATCCATGAGGATCGGAATTTCAGGTACTGGGAGAGCGTGAAGCAAGGCAGTAAGCAGGGAATTTCCGCCATGCTCGGACAAACGGCCAACACCCGCAACCGCCTGTTCTCAAGCTATAGGCTGGATTTGCCGAAGACAGCCGAGAGCGTGCCGGTAAGCGAATATAATTTCACGGGCCATGATATTTTGTTGGAGCTAAAGAAAGGCGAACCGGCTGTTCTCGATAAGCTGGTGATCAATGTTGCGAATAAAGAGCCGGAGCGGAGCCACGAGGACGTCTGGGACGAAGGGATGAAGCTGGCCGAGCGGTATGCCGGGGTGAATTACGAGTCTGCGGCAGAGGAGCAGGAGCGGTATTGGGCGCAAGTGTGGGAGCATTCCGACATCGTCATCGACGGGGATCCGGACAATCAGCAAGGGATTCGCTTTTGTATCTTCCAATTGTATCAAACCTATCATGGCGATAATCCGGGCTTCAACATCGGAGCGAAGGGGCTGACCGGGGAAGCCTACCGCGGTCTGGCCTTCTGGGATACGGAATCGTATTGCCTGCCTTTCTATATTTTCAACAATCCGAAGGCGGCGCGCAGCTTGCTGGAATTCCGCTACAAGACGCTGCCGCATGCGTTGGAACGGGCGAAGGAGCTTGACTGCGAGGGGGCGTTCTATCCGATCGCGACGATCGACGGAACGGAGAGCTGCGATCTGTGGCAGCATTCCAATTTGCAGCTTCATGTAGGTACGGCAGTGGCATACGGGCTCCGCCATTATGTGAATATGACGGGTGACAAGGCGTTTCTATATGAGAAGGGGCTGGAAATGCTCATTCAGATTAGCCGTTTCTATGCGTCCCGGGGACAGTGGGGCCAGAAGAGCGGGAAGTATGGCTATTTCGGAGTCATGGGGCCGGATGAGTTCCAGCTCATGGTGAACAACAATTGCTACATCAATCTGATGGCGAAGAAGATGTTCGAGTTTACGCTTCAGACCATTGCCGAGATGGAGGAAGCGGATCGGCCCGCCTTTGCCGGTCTGTCGGACCGTCTCGGATTGACGGTACAGGAACGGCTGGATTGGAAGAACAAGGCCGACAACATGAAGATTCCGTATGATGAGGAGACGGGAATTTATGAGGAGCATGACGGGTTTTTCGATATGCCGCATCTCGACATTCATTCGATTCCGGTTACGGAATTTCCGCTCTATTCGCATTGGTCGTATGATCGGCTCTATCGCTATGACATGATCAAGCAGCCGGACGTGCTAATGTTTATGTTCCTGTACAGCGGGGAGTTCTCTCTTGAAGCCAAGCGGGCCAATTACGATTATTACGAGGCGAGGTGTATCCACGAATCGTCCTTATCGCCGTCGATTCACTCTATTCTGGCCGCAGAGATCGGCAGGCAGGAGGAGGCCTACAAGTTCTTCGAGTTTGCGACAAGGCTTGATCTGGACAATTACAACCGCAATACGAGAGAGGGGCTGCATACGACTTCGATTGCGGCTGCCTGGATGAATATCGTGTACGGATTCGGCGGTATGCGCTCCGACGGGGATAAGCTGCTCTTCAACCCGAGCATTCCGGAGCGGTGGAATCAATATTCCTTCCCGATCACGTACGGGGGCACGCAACTTGCGGTTGAAGTGGACCGGCAGCAGGTGAAAATTAGCGTGCGCAGCGGCGATCCCGTCGAGATCAACGTTTATGGCCAGGATTATATTGTGGGTCCGGCAGGCATCGAGCTGAGTCTGGAGAAGGTGGGGTAAGCGATGAACTGGATTATTCGGGAGAACGGCTTCGATAAGGAACGGATAGCGGCGAACGGCAATAAATTTATGATCGGCAACGGTTATATGGGGTACCGCGGGACGCTGGATGAGTTCGCTCGCTCGGAGTTGACGGCAACGATTCCGGCCGGTCTATATGACAAAGTAGGCGATCAATGGCGCGAGCCGATCAATGCTCCTAACGGGCTGTCGACCAGAATCGTATGCGACGGCAAGCCGCTAAGCGTACTTGAGCTTGAGCCGCTTGCGCATGAGCAGGAGCTGGATATACGCCATGGCGTACATCGCCGCAAGACGGTCTATCCGGCAGCGGACGGCCGGACCGTTACGGTCGAATCCGAACGCTTCTGCAGCATGGAACGCCTTCACCTGCTCGCAAACCGCGTGTCGGTCACTTGCAGCAAGCCGAGCGAGCTCATCATCACAACCGGAATTGACGGTCAGGTATGGGATATTAACGGCCCTCATTTGGAGCGGATGGAAAGTGCGGAGCAAGAAGATACGCTGACTTTGACCGGATGGACGCATGAGCTGAACATGCCGGTGTCGGTTGGCCATACGCTTGCCTGTTTGTTCGGGGAGCGTCGCAGCCTCGCCCTCGATCATTTTCTTGGCAGGGAGATTCGTCTGGCGGCACAAGCCGGAGAGACTTATACTTTCGTTACCTATGTTTCCGTATTTACCGGGTTGGATGGGGAAGCGGATTGCGCCGCCGCAGCGGCAGAGGCCAGCCGGGAGGCCGCTGCGGCAGGGTACGAAAGTCTGCTTGCAGAGCATGCAGCCCGGTGGGAGCGGAAATGGAAGCTCTCCGATGTGCGAATCGAAGGGGACGACGAAGCGCAGCTCGCTTTGCGTTATAGCCTCTATCAGTTGCATATTATCGCTCCCGGCCATTCGGAGAAGCTGTCTATTCCGGCGCGGGGCTTATCGGGTCAAGTATATAAAGGGGCTGTTTTCTGGGATACCGAAATGTTCATGCTGCCTTTCTTCTTGTACACCCAGCCGAGCATCGCCCGCAATCTGATGATGTACCGCGTCCATACGCTGGATGGAGCGCGCAGGAAGGCGGCGGAATACGGCTATGCCGGAGCTTTCTATGCTTGGGAGAGCCAGGAGACCGGCGATGATGCCTGTACGTTGTTCAATGTGAACGATGTATTCACCGGACGTCCGATGCGTACCTATTTCCGCGATAAACAGGTGCATATTAGCGCGGATGTAGCTTATGGCATATGGCAGTATTTCATCTTTACCGGAGATGACAGCATCCTGCTGGACGGAGGGGCGGAAGCGGTTCTGGAGTGCGCCCGCTTCTTCTATTCATACGCTTACTATAACCCTTATCGATCGCGATACGAAATTTTGGATGTTACCGGGCCGGACGAATATCACGAGCGGGTCAACAATAACGCGTTTACGAATGCGATGGCGAAACGCTGCCTGAATATCGCGCTGGAGGTCCTGGCTTATCTGCAGGACAAATATCCGGGCCTTGCCAAGTCTCTTACGGCAGGCGGCAGGATCGCGACGGAGCAGCTTCGCGACATGCATGATCGTTTATATATTCCGCAGCCTGCGGAAGGGAGCGGAGTGATCGAGCAGTTCGACCGGTATTTTGCCTTGGAGGACGTTACGCTTGCGCAATTGAAGTCCAGAATATTGAACCGGCACGAGTATCTGGGCGGGGGGAACGGACTGGCTACGACGACGCAAATTTTGAAGCAGGCGGACGTTGTCCTCATGCTGCATCTGTTCAAGGATGAGTATAGCAGGGGGATGAAACGGAGCAACTGGGAGTATTACGAACCCCGTACCGAACACGGCTCAAGCCTTAGCTATTGCATTTACGCCCTTGTCGCTGCGGATATCGGCTTATCGGACTGGGCCTACCCTTACTTCAAACGCACGGCAACGATCGATTTGACCGGCGATTCCAAACAGTACGTCGGCGATTTGTATATCGGAGGAACGCATCCTGCGGCGAACGGAGGCGCATGGATGGCTGCCGTGCTAGGTTTCGCCGGTTTGCGCTTCGACGGGCAGGCCGTTACGATTGCACCGTCATTGCCGGCGGCGTGGAGGGCGGTAAGCTTCCCGCTTCAGCTTAGGGGAGCCGGTTTCATCGTTACGATCGAAACGGGTCAAGTGAGGGTGGAAGCTTCGGAAGATAACCAGGCGGCGATGGAATTCCGCATTGAACGCCGGAACGATGCGGGGGATAGGGAGAGCGCCATGGTGGCACCCGGGCAGCATATGTCTTTTTCCTACAAATGATGCGTTAACAAGTGGACGCAAAGGACCGTAGTCATTGATGATTTCTTGATAGAGGAGAGAACGGCATGTTGGAAACGATGAAAGGCGCTATCTTTGATTTGGACGGAGTGATCGTGGATACGGCGAAATACCATTATCTGGCCTGGCGCTCGCTGGCTAACCGGCTTGGCTTTGAATTTACCGAAAGGGACAACGAGCGGCTCAAAGGGGTTAGCCGGATGGAGTCGCTGCAAATTTTGCTTGAGGTGGGCGGCGTGGAAGCGGATGAGGCCGAGCGTCAGCAAATGGCCGATATGAAGAATAAGGAATATGTCGGGTATATTTCCCGGTTGGAGCCTTCGGAAATATTGCCGGGCGCGAAGGAGTATTTGCAGCAGCTGCGCAGGCAGGGCGTGAAGATTGCGCTCGGCTCCGCCAGCAAGAATGCGGCTTTCATTCTTGAGCGGCTGGGCATCGCGACGTTGTTCGACGCGGTGATAGACGGCACGAAGGTGTCCAAGGCGAAGCCGGACCCGGAGGTGTTCCTGGCGGCCAGCGCGGCGCTTGGACTGGCTCCGGCCGACTGCGTCGTGTTCGAGGACGCGGCGGCGGGAGTTGAAGCCGGTAAAGCGGCAGGCTGCGGCGCGATCGGCATCGGCAGCCCCGATATTTTATCGGCGGCGGATTGGGTGATCGGCGGCCTCGATGAGTTGGTCCGTGAATAGCAGGTATAGGCACAGAGCGGATTGATAAGATTGAGAAATATGTCAAATTCATATGAGTGATTAAAGATAAGCAGCTTCGGACATAAATGCCGGAGCTGCTTTTGACCGATACTTTCGGATTACGTTATTTATAGGCAAAAAGAATCATTTTTCCGGGAAATGCTTGTACGCCGTGTGTTGTTATAATACGATCAGACCAAGTCGATTGTTCGTTAAAACGAACGAAAAGATCTAAAAAACGAACAAGATCAAATCACAACGATAACGGAGGGAAGTGCAATGAAATTATCGAAGGCGATGATGGTATCGGTTCTGTTGGGGAGCGTCTGCTTGCTGGGCATCGGCTGTACGGATCAGAAACAGGGCGCGGCCGGAACGTTGGGACAAGCCGAAAAGACCGGTGGCGAAATCCGCATTCCACACAATGAGCATTTGCATCTGTCCACCGACAAAAAGTGGATCAACCGGGAGGGGCATCAATCCGACCTGATCAGGCTGCAATGGACGGCGGATCGAGCCAAGCCGGCGATCGTCTGGGCCGACGAGAACGACCATGATAAAACGGCGATTATTTCCCATGACAAGGCCAACAATCCGGAGCAGCACGACCATAAACATCTCTCGTTCGAGACGACAATGTCGCCAAACGGACAATATGCGAACCAGCTCTTCACCCGGTTTGAAATTCCCTATGACACCGACGTGAGCGAGATCCGCACCCATTCGTCAAACTTCAATGTGATGAGCGGCATTTTGCGGGTAGCGGGGGAAACAGGGACGAACCGTGACCTTCAGTTCAGCGTAGCCGGCAAGGATAATGAGACGAAGCCGAGATGGGCCGTCCGGGCGAACAGCTCGAAGGAAGCGGGGAGCAATACGGGGGCCGACCTGCAGTTCGTCCGTTACGGCGATGACGGCAACCCGGTCGAGTCCGTGATCACCCTGCAGCGTGGCGAGGGCAATGTCGGGATAGGTGTGAATGACCCTGACACCAAGCTTGACGTAAACGGAGACAAGCTGCGCATCCGCGACAAACATACGCCCGCTTCGTCGACCGAACCCTGCAGTCAGGGGCAGATGGCTTGGGACGACCAATATGTATATGTTTGCGTTGCGCAAAACAGTTGGAAAAGGACGGCTCTATCGACCTGGTAGCATTAGCTCATAAAAAGAAAAAAATAAGTCATCCGTCGTGCGTCCCACTATGTGGGGCTTTTTGTCGTTTTTAAAGGCATACTTATCGGGAGAATGATTCACCTCGAAGATCGTCTGCGGATTCATACGAATGGATTACGGCTATAGGCGATTCGGTTATACTCGGTGTGAAGCCCCAACTGAAAGAATTTCTGCCCGGCATCGTTATTGACGGTAAAGTGGGTCGGCAAATGTCCGATGCGCTTGAAGATACAAAACAACTCGAATCGGATCGGAAATTGGGAAAGGTGGTTATCATTGAACTTGGAACGAATGGACCGTTCTCGTCCAAAACATTGAACGGTGTACTGGACAGCCTGGGGGACGAACGACAGATCATGCTGGTCAACACTCGTGTACCGCGAAAGTGGCAAGCTACTGTGAACGAAATGCTGGCACAAGCCGCCGAAGATCGTGCCAACGTCACGCTGATTGACTGGTATTCCTACAGTGCGGATAAAGCGGATTGGTTTGCCGGGGACGGTGTCCATCTGAAAACGGAGGGAGCCGAGGCCTACGTTTCGCTGATTGCTGACTCAATCGAGAGCATCTCAATGAATACATCCGAACGAAGACCGGAAACAAACTTTTTAGTTGTCTCGCACGTCTTGCATAATGTAAGGCTATCGAAATAGGAGATGGAGGATTAGAAATGAAAAATCAACACGTAAAGAAAGTTTCAGTTTTAAAGTGGACGATATGATTGTAACAGTCCCTCAAGGAGGAAACGGCGGATACGTGAATCATCTTGTCGTGGCTTGGGCAGACAATAAACTCAAAGCTGTTTTTGACGATCATCAGGAATTCAGCGCCAATCCTGGGGCAAATAGCGATTTGGACATGAAAAAGTCTTTCGCACTGCTAAAATAAAGTAAGTTTTTTTCGGTTAACCGACAAAATTTGATACGCGTATTAAAGGGAGTTTTTTAAATGGATTCCACGTTAGAGAAATTACTCGTTTGTTTTATAACGGAAAACAAGGAGAATGTGTATCGATTGGCCTTCAGTTATGTGAAAAATGCGGAAAATGCTTTGGATATTGTTCAGGAATCTATCCATAAGGCTCTGGCATCGTCAACAACCTTAAAATCGGAAGGTTCGATGAAAAGCTGGTTTTACAGGATCGTGGTGAATACATCGCTCGATTTCCTAAGGAAACAGAAGAGGGTTCAGCTTGTAGACGATAAGACATTGGAATTGCATAGTCCGGCAAGGGAAGATGCCTACCCGGACATTGATCTCGAGAAGGCTATGGATGAATTGCCCCATCCTTATCGGACTGTGATTGTTCTTCGATATTTTGAAGATTTAAAAATTGAAGAAATTGCGGAAGTGATGAATGAAAACGTCAGTACTGTAAAAACGCGATTGTATCAAGCGCTTCGCAAACTTCGCATTCAAATGAACAGCGAAATGTTGGAGGAGGTAAAGTAAGATGAGCGAACAACTGGAACAATTGAAAAGAAAATATAAGAATACGCCTATTCCCGATGAATTGGATTTCGTCGTGAAGAAAGCCCTGCAGCAAAGAAAGAAAAGACGTGTGAGCATGATGAAACCTCTTGTTGGGGTCGGAGCGGCGGCTGTGATCTTGATAGCAGGAATTAATGCCAGTCCCGCCTTTGCAAATGCCTTATCGGAAGTGCCGTTGGTCGGCTCGCTTGTTAAGGTGCTCACTTTTACAGAATTTCAAGTAGATGAGGAGACCGCCAAAGCCGATATTAAAGTGCCTGCCGTTACGAACATGGAAAATAAAACGTTAGAAGCCGCCTTAAACAACAAATATCTCGAAGAAAGCAAAAAACTGTATAACGATTTCACGGCTGAGATGGAGGAGTTAAAGAATAACGGCGGAGGTCATGTAGGTGTAGAAAGCGATTATGTAATCAAAACCGACAATGATCAGATCCTCGTCGTAGGAAGATATGTCGTAAATACGGTTGGTTCATCCTCGACAATATTTTCATACGACACGGTAGACAAGAAAAATCAACTTTTGATCACCTTGCCGAGTTTATTTAAAGACGATAGCTATATCAGCTTAATTACCGAAAATATTAAGGAACAGATGAGAGAGCAGATGAAGGCGGACCCCGAAAAGGTTTATTGGGTAGAAGGTCCAATGAGTTTTGAAACCATTGCAAAAGATCAAAGTTTTTACATTAACGATCAAGGCAAACTGGTCATCTCCTTTGATAAATACGAAGTCGCCCCAGGGTATATGGGCGTGTTGGAATTTGTCATACCGACCGATGCGATTGCCGATGCATTAGTAAGCAATGAGTATATCAAATAAAAAATATCGATATTGTATAGCGAACGACCGTTCCTTTTCTTGGGGACGGTCGTTTTGCGGCGGCTTTGCCGCATTTGTAATGCTCCGTTCATCGTCCGTTCATATTCCTGTCCTACAATCATGGCAGACTCAGAACAGGAGGTTATAAGTCGGAATGGATCGTTTTTTTCACCGTTGGGCCCGGATGGTCAGCAGCCCAAGAGGCGCCAAAATCGTTATCGCTTGTTGGCTGATCGTTATTCTCGCTCTAAGCGCTCTCGCTCCGGGGTCAAAGCCTTATGCGGTCAGCAGTGGGGAAGGAAGCGTGCGCGACAATACCCCATCAGCCGCTGCGCAAGCGATTATGGACGAGTATTTTCCGTCCAATGACGGATTGGTGGCTCTGCTCGTATTTCATAGTCAAGAGAAGATGCCGACCGAAGATCGTGAGAAGATCAAGCAGATTAGCGAGTGGCTGGCTTCGGAAGACAAGCCGCGGCATGTCGCGAGCGCCCTGCCGTTTCACCGGTTTCCCGAAGCCGTTCAAGACAAGATGTTCTCGGAAGACCAGTCAACTCTGCTGCTGAATGTGGCTTTGGAAAAAGATCTGGAATCCAGTCAAATCTACGATACTTTGAAGGAAATCAGAAGCCACGTTGAGCAAATTAAGGGGACAGGTCTGCAATTTGAAATTACAGGCCCGGCCGGAATTGCGTCGGATACGATTACCCTCTTTAAAAATGCGGATTTCGTATTGATGCTGGCCACGATCGGGCTGATTCTCGTTATCCTGATCTTGATTTACCGTTCCCCGCTTCTTGCGTTACTCCCGTTACTCATTGCGGTCATGGTCTATCAGGTCGTGGATCGTGTGTTGGGAATCGCAGCCATGAACGGATGGTTTGTCATTGACAAACAAGCATTGTCCATCATGATGATTCTGCTCTTCGCCGTCTTGACCGATTATTGCTTATTCGTGATTTCCCGATACCGGGAGGAACTCAAGAAAATCGGTTCCAAGTATGATGCCATGAAGGTCGCTATGGCTCAGGTGGCGGAGCCGATTCTGTTCAGCGGAGCTACGGTTTTTATAGCCATGCTCACATTGTTTACTGCGGTCTTCAAGCCTTATCATCATTTTGCCCCGGTTTTTTCGGTCGCGGTGTTCGTCATGCTGATTGGAGGTTTAACGCTGATCCCCGCCTTATTTGCTCTGATCGGGAGAAAAGTGTTCTGGCCTTTCGTTCCCAAACTGCAGGATGAGGCGGTCAAGCCGAAAGGCTTCTGGACCGGCATGGGTGCATTTGTCACTAAAAAACCGGCGGCGACAGCAATCGTATTGCTGCTGCTGCTCGGCGCATCTTCCTTCAACATCGGCAATATGAGCTATTCGTTTAATTTGATGAAATCCTTCCCCGAAGATATTTCTTCACGGCAAGGCTTTGAAATATTGGAGGACCGTTTTCCTCCGGGGAAACTCGCACCGGTTTCCGTCGTGCTGCATTCGGACAAGGAGATAGAACTGACGGAGTCCTTTGTCAACAAACTGGCGGCTCTCACAGAATCGCTTCAAAGCGAGGATGGTATTTATGAGATCAAACCGGAGATAACATCTGATTTGGCCAAACCGGATGCGTCTCTGCCCAGAAACTTTATGGCGGAATCCCGAACGGCCGTCAAACTGCAAGTAACCTTGAAGGATAATCCTTACGACCCGGCCGCTTTGGATTTGATAGAAGGGCTTAGGGGGAAGAGCGCCGCATTATTGAAAGACAGCGGACTGGACCCGTCTCGTTATTCCCTGTACTATGCGGGGCAGACTGCGGAGCAAGCGGACGTACGCACGATGAATCAACGCGATATTCTGGTCGCCTTCTCGCTGATTACCCTGTTTATTGCGATCATGCTCGCCTTGCAGACGAGATCGATTTTACTGGCAGTTTATATGATGGCAACCATCCTGTTATCCTATACAGCGACGATGGGGCTGGGCTGGATAATCTTTCACAACGTTCTCGGGTACGAGGCGGTCAGCTACCGTCTGCCGGTCTATACTTTTGTGTTCCTTATTGCTTTAGGCGTTGACTACAACATTATGCTCGTGTCCCGGATCAAGGAGGAAGCGAGAAAATACGAATGGAGAGAGGCCGTCCGCAGGGGAGTCTCGAGAACCGGAAGCGTCATTTCTTCGGCGGGGATTATTCTGGCTGCCACCTTCTGCGTTCTGATTACACAGCCGCTTCAGGAGCTGTTCTTGTTCGGAATGACCATGACGCTGGGGATTTTGACGGATACGTTTCTCGTTCGCGGGATGCTGCTTCCTTCCATACTAAGCCTGTCTGGCGGTAAAGGGAAAAATGTTCAGGAAACCAAAGTAAATACAACTATTGGAGAGTAATTTCACAGGAGTAAAGGAAGGAGGTAACAAAATGTTCGGATTTTGGTTGTTTCTGCATCTGGCCGGTTTGTTCCTGTGGCTAGGTGCGCTCTTGGCGAAAACGGTCGTGCTCGGCATGTTGCAAAAGCAATTAGGCTCGGAGACGGGCAACACGTTGGCCCAAAGGGTTATCCGCACCTTCAGTCTGTTCGCTCATCCCGGCGCCGTTCTGGTTCTAATCAGCGGAGTATTCCTTATTATACAGATGGGCTTGGGAAAGGGTAAGCCTGTTTGGCTGGAAGTCATGGAAAAGGGCGGGGGGATGATCATCATTCTCGCTCTGATCATTACCGGAATATGGGGAAGCAAGGTGAGAAGACGCCTTCGTGACGGTTCAGCGCAAGCCGTCAAGCTAAACGGTTATTTGACGGTTCTGGCCGGCTTTATGGTGCTGATATTAGGGGTCGTGCTGGTTGTCAGTCTGAGAATATAAAGCTTCGGAATCGATGAGACGGTTGCCCCTGTCAGGGGCAGCCTTTTTTTATGGCTTCATCGCTATCGCTCGTGGCTAATTTTCCAAACCGAACATCTTTGTAACACTCCATTCATTTTCCGTTCATTATCCTTTCGTTAAAAATATGGTATACTGTTTATAGGATAAACAATTTTTTTCGTTGGAGGACTGGGGGGAGCAATCGTGGCGAAAGACGACGAAATAGATGAAATAGAAGAAATAGCGAAAAACTTGCCCAAAGGCGCGGCGATCAGCTGGGGGTTGGTAAAACCGCCGCAGCGGGGACCGAAGCGGGAGATGAGCATTTCCCAAATTGTCGGGAAAGCGGTAGAAATTGCGGATCAAGACGGTCTCTCCGCTGTGTCCATGAGCCGGGTCGCAGCGGAATTAGGATATACCGCGATGTCGCTGTACAGATACATTCCAAGCAAAGAGGACCTGCTTCTACTCATGCAAGAGGCTGTAAGCGACATCCCTATTCCGCCTGAGGAAGACGAAAAGGATTGGCGCGAATCCATGCGCGATTATACTAGTGCATGCATTAAAATTTTTACGGATCATCCTTGGTTTGCGGAAATTCCGATTACCGGCACACCGATTGGTCCGAACAACCTGAAATTTGTTGATTGGATGCTTCGGGCGATGAAGAATTTTCCGTTCAACGAGCACGAGAAAATGGCCATCGTTCTTTTGATCAGCGGTTATGCGCGTTCGATGGGGATTCTGCACCGCGATATGAATCGCGCATTTCAGGCCGGATGCACTCCCGAACAGTTCAGCGGCGTCAATTATAGCGCGGCGCTCAAGAAGCTCGTTCGTGCGGATCAATATCCGTATTTGCATCCTATTGTCATGTCGGGCGTATATGCCGGCGAACATGAAAACGAGGATGCCGCATTGAACGATTTGGATTTCGGGTTGGAACGGATTCTTGACGGCATCGAGTATTATCTTCACGCAAAGTTGCAAGAGGAATCGCAAGACAATCAGGGAAAATAACAGCGCGGAACAAAACAACGGCTGCAGCAATCGCTGCAGCCGTTGTTCGCTCTAGCGCCGTCCCGCTCTCCGGCGGAATGTCAAAACGCTCCATAAAATCGCGACGAGCAGAATAAGAGCGCACCAGCCGACGGCCAACCCGCTATTTCGCCAATCCGGCGTTCCTATCAGCAGTCCGCGGATCGCTTCGATGACCGGCGTGATCGGCTGATTGTCCGCCACGCCGCGCAGCCATGCCGGCATCGTATCCGTCGGAACGAAGGCGCTCGACAGATAGGGGAGGAACAGCAGAATAAAGCCGTATCCGCTTGCAGCCGACGGGCTGCTGGCGACAAGACCTATGGCGGCGAACAGCCATGTCATCGTCAGGATGAACAAGGCGATAATCCCGATCGCCAAGATCCATCCGATTGCGCCGGCAGAGGGGCGAAAGCCGATGAGCAAGGCCACTCCAATGACGATGCCCGTCGCCAGCATATTCCGGGCCAAGCTTGCGACGACATGGCCGGTAATGACGCTCATGCTCCGAATCGGCATCGTACGAAACCGGTCGATGATGCCGTTCGTCATGTCCGTCGCTACGTCGTAGGCGGTGCTTGACGATCCGAATCCGGCGCATAGCAATATAATGCCCGGCACGACATAGTTCACGTATTGCCCGCTGGAATCAAGCGCTCCGCCGAATACATAGGTAAACAACAACATAAGCATAACAGGAAGCATGATCGCCATAATGAGAGCGTCTATATTACGCATACTATGGCGAATGCTTCGCCCGATGAAGACGGCGTTCGTTACGCCGAAAGATGCCGATTTCGTGATATGGGTCGGTGTTGTCATCCGATTGCCTCCTCCGTTTCTTTCGTTGTCAATGCGATAAACACATCATCCATATTGGGTCTTGTGAGATTGACGCGTGTTCCTTGCGGTACCTGATGGGCCGCGTTTTGCAGCGCTTTGCTGACATCATGAATGCTGCCGCTGGTCGGAATTTTACGGATGATTTCGTCATTTGCATTATAGAGTTCCAGCACGGCGCCGCCAACGCGCGATTTCAGTTCTTCCGCAGACCCTTGCGCCACAACGCGCCCATCGGCGATGACTGCAATCGTATCGGCGAGTTGATCCGCTTCTTCCAAGTATTGCGTCGTGAGAAAAATCGTAATGCCTCGTTCTTTGAGCTCAAGAATTACGTCCCATAGGGCGCGGCGGCTGCGCGTATCAAGGCCTGTCGTCGGCTCATCCAGAAACAGCACCGGCCGGCTGACGACCAGGCTGACGGCGATATCCAGGCGGCGGCGCATCCCTCCCGAATACGTCTTGACCAACTTGCGGGCCGCTGCCTCAAGGTCGAATCGCTTCAACAGTTCGGCCGTTCGGATCCGCGATTCCGCCGCGGACAGCCCGGATAATCTGCAAATCATGCGCAAATTCTCTTCGGCGGTTAACACTTCGTCGACGGCGGCGAATTGCCCGGTCAGGCTGATCGAACGCTTCACCTCGTTTTTTTGCGTTGCGACATCATACCCCGCTACGCGAACCGAACCTTCGTCGGACGCGACAAGCGTCGATAAAATATGGATCAATGTCGTTTTGCCGGCGCCGTTAGGGCCAAGCAGCGCAAAAACCGATCCGGCGGGCACGTGAAGGTCGATGCCGTCCAGGACGAGTTGCTTTCCGAACGATTTGCGCAAACCTGAAATTTCAATAGCGAACCGATCCATCCTCATTCATCCTTTCTTTTGTATATCTGATAAACTGTTTTATATATAAACAGTATATATTATAAACAGTAATTACACAACAATAAAGATTTTTAGAAATTCGTTTTCATCGAATGCGGAAGCAGCGCCAACATGATTTTGGTTTATGACATCAAATGTCATATAATAAGTAGAAATGCGGCAACGGGCGAGAGCCCGGAAGGGGAGAGAATTTGAGAGCGGACCGATTAATATCCATCATCTTATTGTTGCAAAACAACGGCCGGTTGAGTTCGCGGGAACTGTCGGAGAAGCTGGAAGTGTCCGAACGGACGATTCATCGCGATATGGAGGCTTTGAGCGCAGCCGGAATTCCGGTATTCGCCGAACGGGGGGCGCAGGGCGGATGGGCGCTCGCGGAAGGATACCGGACGAACTTGACCGGGTTGAAAGCGGAAGAAATGCAATCGCTGCTGCTGGCGCATTCTTCCTCGCTGCTGAGCGATCTGGGATTGGACAACGTATTTCACGATGCGTTTCAGAAACTGGTCGCCGCGTTTCCCGCGCGTCTCCGCGAAGATGCCGCCATGGTGCGCGAACGCATTCATATCGACGGAGCGGGGTGGCATCAATCGGCCGAGTCGCTTCCCGCCTTGCCGATCGTGCAAGACGCCGTTTGGCAGCAAAAGAAGCTGCGCATGCAGTATTCCCGGGACGAAGAAGTAACGGAACGGATTGTCGAACCGTTGGGCCTGGTCGCCAAAGGCGCCATTTGGTATCTTGTCGCCGCGGCGGAAGGAGACATACGCACGTACCGGATTTCGCGCATTGCCAATCCAAGACTCTTGGAAGAGTCGTTTCAACGCCCGGATTCGTTCGATTTGGCCTCATACTGGGAGCAATCGACGAAACAATTCAAGGAGCAACTGCCCCGCTATCCCGCACGGCTGCGTTTCCATGAAAAGGCGTTGCCCCGGATGAGCCAGCAGCGTTACTTGAAGCTTATTCGCACCGAACCTGCGGAGAACGGCTGGATCGAGGCGGACGTCGAATTTAATACGCTTTCGTCAGCATGCGAAATTTTGCTCGGGTACGGGCCGCTTGCGGAGGCGCTTGCGCCGCCCGAATTGCGCGAGAGCGTTATCGGCCAAGCGAAGTCGATCGTCACGATGTATGGGGGGAATTAATTGAAGCGTTATGGACCGTGCGGCTGCGTGCCGCTCGGTCTGCGATTGACAACTTGGGCGAGACGGCAGTACACTATACTCATCCTTGAAAACGCATACAATGATAAAACAAGCCGATGTGCGATTTGCATGCAGGGATAGGGCAAACATGGAACAGGAGGCAGACAACATGGAAAAAGTAATTCTTGACGTGGATCCGGGACATGACGACGCGATCGCCATTTTGATGGCCGCCAAAGCTCCTGAGCTGGAACTTCTCGGCATTACGACGGTTGCCGGAAATCAAACGCTTGAGAAGACGACGGAAAACGCGCGTAAAGTCGTCGCTTTAACGGGCCGGAGCATCGAGATCGCCCGCGGACATGCGAGGCCGATGATGCGCGATCCGATTATTGCCGAGATGATTCATGGAGAAACCGGACTCGACGGCGTGGATTTGCCGGAGAGCGATGCGGCGATTACGTCGTTCAACGCGGTCGATTGGCTCAAAAAGGCGATTGACGAGGCGGACGGGCCGGTTACTTTAATTCCCGTCGGCCCGCTTACGAATATTGCGGTGTTGCTGCTCGCTTACCCCGAATTGAAGAGCAAAATCAAGCGAATGGTGCTGATGGGCGGAGCCATCGGCAGAGGGAACCGCACCCCGTCGGCGGAGTTCAATATATTGGTCGATCCGGAGGCCGCCAAAATCGTGTTCCATAGCGGAGTGCCGATTACGATGATCGGGCTTGACGTAACCCATCAAGTGATCGCGACGCCGCAAATCGTCGAATCGATTCGCGCGCTGCGCAACCCCGTAAGCGATATTGTCGCTTTATGGCTTTCTTTTTTCAGCAAATCTTATCAATCGTTCTACCATATGGAGGGCGGTCCTTTGCACGATCCGTGCGCGGTGGCGGCCGTCATCGACCCCGGCATTCTGACGACCGAAGACTTATATGTGGATATTGAAACGAAAGGCGAGATAACGGCAGGCCGGACCGTAGTCGACTTAATCGGCGTTACGCGCAACAAGCCGAACGTGCAAGTCGCGACAGGAATCGATACCGAACGTTTCTGGGAGCTGTTGTTCCGTTCGCTGAAGGCATATTCATAAGATATGGAAGCATTGGCTGCCCCGGCCTATGCTTTTTCATTTTAGCGGTTGCATTCCGTTTTCAAGGACGGCAAATCGAATGCCGCCACTTGTGAGGATGGCTCTTTTCGAGTATAATGCAGCCAAGCCTGCATGTTCTCCACCCCCCCCTCTTTTTATCTTTTTCATGTGCTGATCGACCGGTCTCCGCTCGCACGGGCAGCGTGAAATGTCCTGCGATGTCCATTTCCCTTAACGATTGATTGCAACGAATCCGAATGAAAAGCAAAAACGGGAAACGCATTCTTTTTGTTTACGCTATGTTTCTTATTTGAACATGCGTTTTTGATGTGTGTTTTGAGTTGTTTTTCATAATAATCAAAAGGAAAAGGCAAAATAAAGCAAACATGCACGAGGAGAAAACAACAGGATGATGAAGAAAAACAGACTGGCCGTAGAAAGGCAAAAAGAAATCTACGACTTGATCGTGCAATCGGGTACCGTCTATGTTGCGAATTTGAGCCGCAAGTTCAATGTAACGAAGGAAACGATTCGCAGAGACCTCGAAGCGTTGGAGAAGGAGAAGCTGATACAGCGGACGCACGGGGGGGCCGTATTGGTTCAACATACGCCGCTTCAGCGGCAAATCTCCAATCTGGACGTGAAAATTTCGATTGCGAAGGAGGCTTTGCAGTTCATTGAAGAGGACGACATTATCGGACTCGACAGCAGCGATTATTCGTTGCAGCTTGCCAAAGAGCTGGACGACCGCGAAATTACCGTCATCACCAATTCGATCCCGATTACGCTGGAGCTTATCAATAAGCCGAATATTCGTTTAATTACGATCGGGGGATACGTCAATCACAAACTATCCTCCTTCGTCGGGGCAATGGCCGAGAAATCGGTGGACAATTATCGGTTAGGCAAATATTTTATGTCCTGCAGCGGTTTCGATCTGGAATTCGGCGTTTTCGAGAACGACGAAATGGAAGGGCAAGTGAAGCAGCAATTCATTAAAAACGCGGACGAAGTCATTCTGATGGCGGATCATAACCAGTTCGGCAAACGGTCGTTGACAAGCTTGGTAGGGCTGAAGCAATTGGATAAATTGGTCATCGACCAGGGACTGTCCGTCAACAATTTGACTTTGTTAAAAAATAAAGGCTTGAATGTCTTTCTGGCGCATTAGCGAAACAAAAACCATTTTTGTTTCGCTTTTTTTATTTGAAACATTTTTGACTTGGTTTTCTATCGTTTTAATTGCGGAGGATGTCTTGAAACAAAAATGTGAAAGTGGTTACATTGGACATGTGACAAGGAGACATCGCCATGAAAAAAATATGCATAGTGGGTAGCTTAAACACCGACATTATCATTACAACGCAGAAGTACCCGAATCGCGGCGAGAACATATCAGGCGAAAAGGGAATGGTTCTTTCGGGCGGCAAAGGGGGAAATGCCGCAACAGCCGTAGCAAAGCTGGGGAAAGAGCCCGTTCTGATCAGTTCGGTGGGGGCGGATTATTTCGGCGACAACTTGCTTGCGGACTTGCGGAACAATCGAATCGATATTACTTCCGTCAAACGAACGCCGCTGGCCGGCACCGGCCTGACGACCATTATTATCGACGCGATCGCGGAAAGAACGATGGTCAACGCGCCCGGCGCCAACGCGTTATTGTCCGCGGCCGATATCGACCGGACGGCGGAGCGCATCAAGGAATGCGGCGTACTGCTCGCACAGCTTGAGGTTGCGGAGGAAGCCGTCGTTCAGGCGATGAAGTACGCCAAGGAATACGGGCTGCTCGTCATTGTCGATCCGGCTCCGGTGGAAGGAATTACGATGCGTGCGATCCGGTACGCCGACATCCTCATTCCGAACGAGCAGGAAACGAAATATTTGACGGGGATCGATGTGAACGGCGTGGACGATGCGGTCGAAGCGTGCCGCTACTTCGAAACGATCGGCATTCACAATTCGATTATTAAGATGGGGCATCGCGGCGCGTTAGTGTACGCTTCCGGACATTGGGAGTTCATCGACGCGATTCCGGTCGAAGCCGTCGACACGGTTGTAGGGGACACATTCTCGGGTGCGCTCGCCTGCTCGCTGTCCGAGGGGAAAAATTTGTTTCAGGCGGCGCGGTTCGCCAGCGTTGTAAGCGCCTTAAAAGTAACGCGTTTAGGGCCGCAAATCGGGATACCGACGATTGAAGAAGTCGAGAAATTTATCGACGAGCGGAATTTGCAACGCTTTTTAATGACATAATTCGTTATTTTATTAAATAATTAACATTTCATATTTCATAGTTTGCGAGTTTCTAGGGGGTGTTCCGGTTGAGTAACCTGTTGCTCGAAATGAAAAACATAAGCAAAACGTACCCCGGAGTGAAAGCGCTCGATCAAGTCCGGCTCGAAGTTCGGCCTGGCGAAGTTCATGCGCTGATCGGGGAAAACGGAGCGGGAAAATCGACATTAATTAAAATATTGGCCGGCGTAGAAATGCCCGACCTGGGCGGATCGTTCGTCTTTGAAGGGGAACAAGCCAATATTAGCAAGCCGATCGACGCGACATTGCGAGGCATTTCGATTATTTATCAAGACTTGAGCCTGTTTCCGAACTTAAGCGTCGCGGAAAATATTTGCGCAGGCCGGGATGCCGGCAAAGGCAGCGTCAAGCTCGTCAAATGGGGAGAAATGCGCCGGATTGCGAAGCAAACGCTGCAGGAGCTCGGTTTTGAAATCGATGTCAATACGACGTTGGAGAAGCTGAGCATCGCCAAGCAGCAATTGGTTGCGATCGCACGCGCCATCGCCTTCGACGCCAAGCTCATTATCATGGACGAACCTACGTCGTCGCTATCGTCGGGGGAAGTCGAACTGCTGTATAAGGTCATCGCCGATTTGAAAGCGAAAGGAATCGCGATTCTTTTCGTCAGCCATAAGATGGAAGAATTGTTCACCGTATCCGACCGGATCACGGTATTGCGCGACGGCAAATATATCGGCGTATACGACAAGGAAGAGATGAACGAAGAGAAACTGATTCAACTCATGGTCGGCCGGAAGCTGGAAGAAGTCGAGCGCGACGAGCATCAGCAAGGCGAGCCGGTGCTGCAAGTGAAATCGCTGTCCAAGCGGGGCAATTTCAAAGACGTTTCCTTCACGCTGCATAAAGGGGAAATCGTCGGCATTACGGGCTTGGTCGGTTCGGGACGGACGGAACTGGCGCATGCGTTATTCGGCTTGCATCGTCCCGATTCGGGCACGATGGAGTTGGAAGGACATCCTTTGCGTCTGCCCTCCACGGAAGCGGCGGTCAAGAATGGCATCGCTTACGTGCCGGAGAGCAGGCAACGCGAAGGGCTCGTGCTGCAGCAGTCGATCGTCCGCAATACGACGCTCGCCATCATTAAGAAGCTTACCAACGCGCTAGGCAGCATCCAGGCGAAGAAGGAACTCGAGCTGACGAAGGAATACATTGCATCGCTCGATATTCGCCCGAATCTGCCGCATATGGACACCGGCAATATGTCGGGCGGCAATCAGCAGAAGGTTGTTATCGCCAAATGGCTGGCGACCCATCCGAAAATATTGATCGTGGACGAGCCTACCAACGGGATCGATATCGGCGCGAAACGGGAGATTCATAGGCTGCTGCGCAAACTGGCGCGGGAAGGCATGGCCATCATTATGATTTCGTCCGACTTGGGCGAAGTGCTGGCTGTCAGCGACCGGATCCTGGTTATGCGCAAAGGGACGATCGCCGGGGAGCTCGGCATTCAAGAAGCGACGCAAGAGAAAATTATGAATCTTGCCTTGCTCGGGTCGCAGCAACAAATGAAATCAAAGCCGCAAAGCGGGGTGAAAGCGCATGGCTAACTTGTTCAAATCGAAAGAGCTCGGAATCGGCATGATCGTGCTGCTGCTGGTCGTCGCGCTGTCGATCGCCAATCCGGTCTTTCTAACGGGCGAGAACATCATGGATATTTTGAAGGCGAATTCCGTCCTGGGCATTCTGGCCGTCGGCATGACGCTGATCATTATTACCGGCGGAATTGACGTATCGGTTGCGGCGGTTACGGCCGCGGTCACGGTGGTAATCGGGAAAGTCGCCGTCGCGATGCAGGCAAGCTCCTTCAGCCTGATCGCCATCTTCGTCGTCGCGCCGATCGCCGGCGCGCTGATGGGACTGATCAACGGCCTGCTCGTTTCCAAGACGAAAATACCGCCGATCGTCGCCACGCTCGGCACGATGAGCATTATTTCCGGGGCGACGCTCTTTATTACGAACGGTGCGTATATGAACAGCAGCGCGCTGCCGGCAAGCTTCATCAGCTTCGCGAACTTGAAAATCGCCGGCGTATCGATTTTGATCGTTATTTTTCTCGCTACGGTTATATTTACCTGGTTCGTGCTGAAATATTTATCGATCGGACGCTCGGTTCTCTCGATCGGGGGCAATCCGGTTTCGGCGGTTCGCGTCGGCATGAACGTCAGCAATGTGCAAATTTTCGTGTATACCTATATGGGCTTCCTGGCCGGCATCGCCGCGATCGTGCAAACCGCATATACGAAAGGCGTCGATCCGAACGGATTCAACGGCTTCGAGCTGACGGTCATTGCGGCCGTCGTCCTGGGCGGAGCGAATATTCTGGGGGGATCGGGCTCGATGCTCGGCACGTTCCTCGGCGTGCTTCTGCTCGGCATCATGCAAAACGGGTTGATATTAGCCCATATCAACACATTTTGGCAGGAGATCATTACAGGGGCGATCATTTTGCTCGCCGTTTCCTATGACATGATCAAGCGCAGAAGAGAAGAAATGAAGCTGGCCAAAGTCGAAGTGGACGGATAGAAAAGAGGTGAGCGAATATGAAACTTTCCAAAGAATGGATTTTAGGATTGGTCTTTCTCGGTTTATTTGCGGTTATGGCCGTGTTCGTACCGGGCTTTATCGATCCGTATAACTTGAACAGCATGCTCTTTCAGCTTCCGGAGCTCGGCATCTTGTCCTTAGGCATGATGGCTGTGATCTTGACGGCGGGCATCGATTTGTCGATTACGTTCGTCGCCGCGCTCTCCGGTGTGGCGATGGCCTATTGCATGGTGGAAGGGATGCCGATATACGCGGCGCTCGCCGTCGGCCTCGTTGTCGCGCTGCTCTGCGGCCTGATTAACGGATTTTTCGTCTCGATCGTCGGCGTCTCGCCGATTCTGGTGACGCTCGGCACGATGACGCTCTTTAAAGGCATCATACTGCTCGTCACGAAAGGGAACAGCGTCTCCGGCTTCCCGGATAGCTACTCCGTAATCGGCAACAACGATATATTGGGCATTCCGCTTCCGATCATCATCTTCGGGGTCGTCGCGCTTGCCGCATGGTATATGTTGAACAAAACCGTCTGGGGGCGCAGCGTGTACATGGCCGGCAACAACCCGGTAGCGACGCTGTTCTCCGGCATTAATACGAAGCGCGTCATTATGTACGTTTATTTGTTCTCCGCTTTGATGGCGTTCATCGCGGCCGTTATTATGACAAGCCGCTACAATTCCGCCAAGGTGGACTTGGGAAGCTCTTATCAATTGCAGAGCATCGCCGTTGCCGTGCTGGGAGGCACAAGCATATCCGGCGGTTACGGGAAAGTGATCGGCGTCATTTTCGGCGCGGGCATTTTCCAAATCTTATCCAGCGGTTTGAACTTGCTCGGCGTACCGGGCATGGTGATCAACATTTTGATCGGCGTTGTGCTTATCGCGGTGCTGATCGTCAATTACTTCTCGGCCAAGCGGGGACAGAAGAAGCTCAAAACCGCCAAGCCGGCCTAACTCCAGGTTTTACCCAAATTTATATAAAAAGCATTAAGAGGAGGAGTCACACATGAAGAAGTTAGCAACAGGATTATTGTCTGGAATGCTTGTATTAGGTTTGTTGGCAGGATGCGGCCAGAAAGGCGCCGCGCCGGCGCCGGGCGGAGATGCGGCGCAAGAGCCGTCCCAAACGTCCGGATCGCTTAAAATTGCGGTCGTGCCGAAATTGATCGGCATCCCGTACTTTAACGCTTCCGAGCAAGGAGCGAAACAAGCCGGAGAGGATCTCGGCGTAGAAGTCATCTACACAGGCCCGACCCAAGCGGACGCGGCGGCGCAGGTGAAAGTGATCGAAGATTTGATCTCGAAAAAAGTCGACGTTATCGCCGTGGCGCCGAACGATCCGGCCGCATTGACGCCGGTATTGAAGAAAGCGAAAGCGCAAGGCATTAAAGTGATGGACTGGGATACGAAAGCGGATCAATCCGTCGTCGATTTGTCGGTTCAACAAGTAGACGATGAAGTATACGGACGCCATATGGCCGACCTGCTCGTTCAAGCGATGGGCAAAGAAGAAGGCAATGTTGCGATTGTGACGGGCGGATTGTCCGCGCAGAACTTGAACACATGGATCGATTGGTCGCTCAAGCAAATTGAAGAAAAATATCCGAACCTGAAAATTATCGGCGAAAAAATCGGTACGGACGAAAAACAGCAAGTTGCATATCAAAAAACGCTTGACCTGTTGAAAGCAAATCCGGATCTGGACGGCATTCTCGCTTATTCCACCGTTGCTCCGCTCGGCGCGGCGCAAGCGATTCAGGAGAAAGGGCTGCAAGATAAAGTATCGCTGATCGGCGTCGCCTTGCCTACCGATTCCAAGCCGTTCCTGGAAGACGGTTCGCTTGATACGGCAACGCTCTGGAATCCGGTCAACCTCGGTTACTTGACCGTTGCCGCTGCGAAAGAATTGGCGGAAGGCAAGACGATTGAGAACGGACAAGACATTCCGAACATCGGCAAAGTCGAAGTGAAAGAAGACGGCAAAACGGTTATTCTTGGACCTCCGTCGGACTTTACGAAAGAAAACGCGGGCGACTACAATTTCTAATTGTGACGCGATCGTCTAGATAGAAAAGGGGTGCGAAAGATGCCGCTGCAAAACTTTGAACTGAAAAACGAGAAGATTCGCTCCGCTTTTCTCGAATGGAAGCGGAAGGCTCCGGAACGTTTCGAGCGGCGGCTCAATTTCTCTTGGAGCAACTGGGGCTTCGGCATGGAGCCGCTCGCGGAATCCGCCGCCCGGTTGAATCAATACGGAGTAACCTATATTGAGCTGCACGGCAATCATTACGGTCCCGACCTCGGCTATAAAGTGAAAGAAACGAAGGAAATATTGGAACGTTACCGGATCCAGGTCGCCGGCGTATGCGGCATGTTCTCAGCCGCCAACGATCTGGCAAGTAACAGCGCCGCCGCCCGCCAGGCGGCGGTGGATTACATCAAGCGCGAGCTCGAATTTACCGCCGCCGTAGGCGGGAAATATTTGCTCGTCGTTCCCGGCGCTGTAGGACGGCCGAAAGCGTACGACGATATGGAGTTCGCCCGCAGCGTCGAAACGCTCCGGCTTGTCGCCGACGAATTTACGAAGTACGGCATCCAGGCGGCGATCGAGCCGGTACGTTCGGCGGAAGTCAGTTTCGTGCATACGATCGAAGAGGCGAAAGCGTATATCGAAGCGGTCGATCATCCGGGCGTCCGGCATATGAACGCCGACACCTATCATATGCAGGCGGAGGAATCGCATATCGGGGAAGCGCTGCTCGCCGCCGGCGAACAATTGCTCAATCTGCATGTCGCGGACAGCAACCGCCGCGCGCTTGGCGAAGGCTCGATGGACTTCGACACAATCATTATGGCGCTTTACTTGCTCGGCTTCAACCGGGAAGGCCGATTCGTGACGCCGGAGCCGCTCGGTCCGGGCGGAGACCCGTATCCGGCCATGTACGGCAAGCCGGACAAGCAGCTTCTCGACCGGATGGTGCAAACGTCGGTCGACTATTTCCGCGCCAGGGAAGAAGCGGTATTAAGTCAGGCGTAGATGGAGACGGCCCTCGTTTCATACGTCGCAATCGAAGGAGGGATATGATGAAATACAGCATCGGAGTGGATTACGGCACGCAGTCGGGCCGGGCGCTGCTCATCGAGATCGAGACCGGCCGGGAAGTGGCCGCTGCGGTGAAATCGTATACGCATGGCGTAATGGACGAATTTTTGCCGGACGGCGTCACCGCTTTGCCGCCCGATTGGGCGCTGCAGCATCCCGCCGACTACTTGGAAGTGCTGCAAACGACGATTCCCGAGGTGCTGCGCATATCGGGCGTCAGCGCCGAAGACGTCATCGGCGTCGGGATCGATTTTACGTCCTGCACCATTTTGCCGACCAAACGGGACGGTACGCCGCTGTGCATGTTGGAGCCATACCGCGGCAATCCGCACAGCTATGTGAAGCTGTGGAAACATCATGCCGCGCAGGAGGAAGCGAACCGGCTGAACGAGATCGCCGCGGCGCGCGGGGAATCGTTCCTCGCCCGGTACGGCGGCAAAATCTCTTCGGAATGGCTCGTGCCGAAGGTGTGGCAAATCGTCAACGAAGCGCCGGAAATCTACGAGGCCGCCGACCGGATTATGGAAGCGGCGGATTGGATCGTGTATCAATTGACCGGCGAGGAGAAGCGCAACAGCTGCACCGCAGGGTATAAAGGATTGTGGCATAAGCGGGAAGGGTATCCTTCGGCCGAATTTTTCAAGGCGCTCGATCCCCGGTTGGAACGTCTCGTAGCGGATAAATTGAGCGAGTCGATCTATCCGCTCGGAACGAAAGCGGGAGAAATTACGGAGCAGGCCGCATTGCTGACCGGGCTCAAGCCGGGAACGGCGGTGGCCGTCGGCAATGTCGACGCCCATGTTTCCTTGCCGGCCGTCGGCATTACGGAACCGGGCCATATGCTGATGATTATGGGAACGTCCACTTGCCACATTCTGCTTGGCGAGGAGGAACGGATCGTGCCCGGCATGTGCGGCGTCGTCAGCGACGGCGCGATGCCCGGCTATGAAGGCTATGAAGCGGGACAGTCTTGCGTCGGTGACCATTTCGAATGGTTTACCGCGCATTGCGTGCCCGCCGAGCTGCAGAAGGAAGCGGAAGACAAAGGCGTCGGGATTCATGAATTGCTGACGGAGAAGGCTTCGCGGCTGCGGGCGGGCGAGAGCGGACTGCTCGCCTTGGATTGGTGGAACGGCAACCGTTCGACGCTTGTCGATGCCGATCTGACCGGAGTACTGATCGGAGCTACGCTGTTAACGAAGCCGGAAGAAATATACCGGGCGCTCATCGAAGCGACGGCCTACGGCACGAAAGTCATTATCGACGCGTTCCGCGAGAACGGCGTGCCGGTGCGCCAATTGTACGCGGCAGGCGGCATCGCCGAGAAGAACAAGCTGATGATGCAAATTTATGCGGACGTGACCAATATGGAAATCCGCATCGCCGCATCGCCGCAAACGCCGGCTTACGGCGCGGCTATGTTCGGGGCGGTGGCGGCCGGAGAAGCTCGCGGCGGTTTCGCGTCGATATCGGACGCGGCGCGGGCGATCGGCAAAGTGAAGGAAGAGTATTACAAGCCGATTCCGGAAAACGTGCGCGTGTACGAGCGGTTGTACGCTGAGTACAAGACGCTGTACGATTATTTCGGACGCGGCGATAACGATGTGATGAAACGGTTGAAAAGCATCAAGCGCGAAGTCATCGGGTAAGCAGCGGAACATAGGCCATTCTTGGCCTATGTTCTGTTCGTTTATGGCTTCGCACATCGTATCGCAAGTTGTACGGAATACAACATTTTAAGGGGGGACAAGCCCTCGCAGGCCACGATGTTGCACTTTGTACATCATAATCGCAAGTGCTGAGGCAAAATAGCCCGTTTCACCCCCAAAATGTTGTACAAACTGCAGCATAGGCATCGTCTTCCTAGCGAGGAAAGCGAAATGTTGTACATTGTACATCATAGCCGCCCCAGCGTGAAAGAATAGCCGGCAATGAAGGATCATTCGTGCAGAAGCCCGCAATTGTGCATCTTTTCACTCGTTTTGATCGGTTGCTTCAGCAAAGCCTGCGAAAAGAGGCAATTTCATCATACCGCAAGCGGCTGACGGCCTGTCGGGCGGGACGGGCTAACGAAACGTATACACGCTAATCGCCTGTAAATCGCCTTGTTGCTCGTGTAACGAATCTAAAACACGCTAATGAGGGGAAAAAGGCGATAAACGGCCGATTTCCAATGAATAACGCTTTGTACATTCGTTAGAATGACGCCGTCTTCATTTTAACGCCCAATAAGGATTGTCAGTTTCGTCAGCGCCAAGCTAAGAAGCGTAGATCCGCGCGGATCGCCTTCGCACGGTCGGTTGCCGACCCATCACGTATGATAACATCCGACAAACTCGAATCCGCAGCCTTCTTCGATGCAACGCCAGTCCTTTACCAACTCCACGCTGTTTCTTTGGATGCGCTCGAACGCGGAGCCGATCTCAAGATGCCGCCCTTTCTTTCAAGTCTCTTCAATGCGGATCCCCATATTTTTCGCCGTTCCGGCGATCGTTTTCATGGCGCTTTCGATATCGACCGTGTTCAAGTCCGGGAGCTTGATCTCGGCGATTTTGCGCAGCTCGTCCCGGGTAATGCTGCCAACCGTTTCGCTGCCCGGTTTCGCCGCTCCTCTCGCAACGCCCGCGTATTTTTTCAACAAAAAAGCGGCAGGCGGCGTTTTCAACTTGATATCGAAGCTTCGATCCTCATATACGGTAATTTCCGCCGGAATGACGAATCCGGTTTGGCTTTTGGTCATTTCATTGTATTGGTTGCAAAAACCTAGAAGATTGATCCCCGCGGGCGCTAGATCCTTGCCGACTTTTGCGGGATTCGCTTTGCCCGCCTCCAAATCCAGCTTGACGATTCTTTTTACTGCTTTCATACACTTTCACCCTTTTTTCATGATTGATCGGCGCCTACGGGAGATTATAGGGCATCACGTTGCGTGAGAGTCAATACGGATACATTTGCTGATTTTAGGCAAAAAAGTAGTTTACATTTCTACTCGTCTAGATTATAATGATTATAAAGTAAGTTTGATTGATGCAAAATAATTGAATAGTGTAAAAACGAGAATCATTCTCGATCAGCATGCTGCTCCCGATTAGTGGAGCAGCATGCGCCGTTTTAAGGGTATTAACAATGGTTCTCATTCTCAAGACGAAGGAGTGTGACTGCAATGATTTCATCATTCAATACGACAGATAGTTACGTTAAAGATAACCCGTCTCCGCAAGAGAACGCCGCTTCCGGCAAACGGAAGGACGCGCCATGGCTGCAGAGATACGGGGAAGCGGCCGCCGCGCTTGCGAGCGGAATATTGATCGCGGCCGCCTGGAGCATAGAGCAATTCTCTCATCCTTGGGCCGTAGCGCTTTATTTGCTCGCGTTTGTCGTCGGCGGGTATGTCAAAACGAAGGAAGGGCTTCAAACGCTGTTCCAGGAGCGGGATTTGGACGTCAATCTGCTCATGGTGTTCGCGGCGATCGGCGCGGCGTCGATCGGATATTGGACCGAGGGAGCCGTACTCATCTTTATTTTTTCGTTGAGCGGCGCCTTGGAAAGCTACACGATGGCGCGCAGCCACCGGGATATTGCCGCCTTGATGGATTTGAAGCCGGAGACGGCGGTGCTATACCGCGACGGGGAAGAAACGACTGTCGCGATCGAGCAATTGGAAGTCGGCGATATCGTTCTGGTCAAACCGGGCGAGCGCATCCCGGCGGACGGCACGGTGACGGAAGGAGCTTCCGCGGTCAATCAAGCTTCGATTACGGGCGAATCGATCCCGGTGGATAAAAGCTCGGGCGATGAAGTGTTCGCGGGAACGTTGAACGGGCCGGGGGCGCTATTCGTTCAAGTAAGCCAAACGAGCGAATCGACATTGTTTGCGAAAATTATTCGCCTTGTGCAGGAAGCGCAGAGCGAAATGCCGGCGTCGCAGCGGTTTATCGAACGGTTCGAACGGATTTACGCCCGCTCGATCGTGCTGGTGACGCTGCTGCTGATTCTTCTTCCGCCGTTCTTGCTTCAGTGGTCCTGGAACGATACGTTTTACAAAGCGATGGTATTTCTCGTCGTCGCCTCTCCATGCGCATTAGTCGCGTCGATTATGCCCGCGATGCTGTCCGCCATTTCCAACGGCGCGAGAAAAGGGCTGCTGTTCAAAGGCGGAGCGCATCTCGAACATTTGGCGCAGACGAAAGTCATTGCGTTCGATAAGACCGGCACGCTGACAAGCGGCCGTCCGCAGGTGACCGATTTGATCGCTTGCCAAGGGTACGGAGAAACGGAAATGCTGCGGCTTGCGGCATCGATCGAAAGCTTGTCCGAGCATCCGCTGGCCAAGGCGATCGTGCAAACGGCGAAGGAACGGGGAATCGAGACGGATCGTCCGACCGAATTGACATCGCTCACCGGGTGGGGAGTGCAGGCCGAATTGCACGGCGAAGTATGGAAGATTGGGAAACCGACGTTAATGGAAGAGAGCATGATGACCCAGGACATTAGGACGGCAGTTCACCGGTTGGAGGAGCAGGGCAAGACGGTCGTGCTGATGGCGAATACGCGCGGAATCGCGGGCGTGATCGCGCTCCAGGACAGCATTCGTACGCAAGCCAAGGCGGCGATCGCCGAATTGCGGAAGAAAGGGATCAAAGTCGCCATGTTGACCGGCGATCAGCAAAGAACCGCCCGGGCGATTGCCGACGAAGCGGGTATCGATCTCGTCTACGCCGAGCTGCTGCCGGAGGATAAAGTGAACCGCGTGAAGGAATTGAAGCAAACGTACGGCAATGTAGCCATGGTCGGCGACGGCGTAAACGACGCCCCGGCGCTCGCGACGGCTACCGTCGGCATCGCTATGGGCGCGGCCGGCAGCGATGCGGCGCTGGAAACGGCGGATCTCGTCCTCATGAACGACGATATCGAGAAAATCGCCGCAGCGATCACGTTAGGCCAACGAACGAGAAGAATCGTCAAGCAAAATATCGTATTCGCCATTTCGGTCATCGCCTTGCTCATATGCGCCAACTTCCTCGAAGGCCTTGCCCTGCCGCTGGGCGTCGTCGGCCACGAAGGAAGCACGATTCTCGTCATTCTCAACGGACTTCGATTACTGCGATAATCATATCATTTTACCCATGTTTTGCGCGTAGTTCCGGCTCGTAACGAGCCGGAACTTTTTTTTTGCAAATAACGGTTGAGATTCTCGAATTACTTCTGTATAATGAATGATAATGATTATCATTTTTGATCGTGAGGAGACGTTACCATGAATTTGTTACTTCCAATTGCAACGGCAGTTTTAGTATTGCTGGGGAGCTTCTGTTTATTTATTGCGATGGAGAACGACCGCCGTGCGCGCGAGCGTTGGAATACGGTACCGGTTGCCGGACCGGAAGAGCCAGCGAATCGCTCCCATTGGGATAAAATTCGGGGCTTGTTCATGAACCCGAGAAATTCATAACGTCTATTCAATCGTATTGGTGAGACGCCATACGCCGCTCGGAGCTAGCTCCCGGGCGGTTTTTTATTTGGACAAAGCCGGGGAATTTGACTAAATGACATAAAAGATATATCGTTATAGTAATTGATTTGAAGATAGGGGAGCAAGTGATGCATAACGATAGACAACCGTTATATATGAAAATCCAAGAACACTTTAAAGATCTTATTCTGAAAGGCGATTTGAAAGCAAACGATAAAATTCCTTCTGAAAAAGAACTGATGGAACAATTCGACGTTAGCCGGATTACGGTCGCCAACGCTTTGACCGATTTGGCAAAGGAAGGCTGGATTTACCGTATACCGGGCAGAGGCAGTTTCGTAAGCGATGAGATTGACAAAATCATGTCGAGACACAGCATCCGGCAAGAAGCCGGCCCGTATCTCCAAGCCCCGGCCGCGGCGCTTTATACCGAAGGGTCCGATCTTCATCCGGATCTAACGGCGGCGAGCCATTCGATCCCAAGGGTCCGCAAAAAAATGATCGGATTGATCATGCCTGTTCTGGTAGATTACTTTGCGTTACGATTAATTCACGGTATTAACAGAGTGATAGAAAACAGCGAATACCGTCTGCAGATTGTACAAACTTACAATTCAATCGAGCGGGAAAAGGAAGCGATCATCGATTTGATCGAAAAAGATGCGGCGGGATTGATGATCTTTCCTTGCGATGCGGAAACTTACAATGAGGAAATTTTAGCGCTGAAGCTGAAAGGATATCCATTCGTTCTGATCGACCGGTATTTTCCCGGAGTCGAGACGAACATCGTCCGCAGCGACGGCCTGATCGGCGGCAAGCTCGCCGTGGATTACCTTTGGAGTCTCGGGCATCGGGATATTGCGATATGCTCGGATTCCCCGCTTCCGACTATTACGGTCGAAGACCGAATCAACGGATATATGGAAGCGTTGAAGCAAAACAAGGCGATGATTAACCCTGCCCTAATCTTGACGGACTTTACCGTGGATTACAAAGTCGATCCCGGACATCCCCTTTATCGATTTATTAAAAGCCGGATGGCTACCGCATTTATCACGCTAAATGGCAGACTGGGATTGCATATCTTTGCGATTTGCAAACAAATCGGACTCCGAGTCCCGGAGGATGTCTCCATCCTCACCTTCGACGATCCTTCGCCCGAGTTGGACGAGTTCGGGGCTTTCTCGCATATCTCTCAATCGGAAGGCGCGATGGGAGAAGAGGCGGCGAAAATTTTGTTAAACATGCTGGATCGCCAAACCAATGAAAATCTTAGATATAAGAGAATCATTTTACAACCGGAATTGGTGAAACGCAATTCGACCGGCCCGGCAATGAAAAACTAAATACCGATTGTAAAGCGGCAAGCTCATCTTGCCGCTTTACATGTTTCGCTTCAAGTCCCTGGGATTGCCGATCGGCATTTCCAGGGACTTTGTGTTTCAGGAAGGTTTTAGGAGAATTGGGTGAGATGCAATATCTTGACATAATTAGTTATGTTATTTATATTTAATATTACAAATGAAACATTAATAAAAATCAAATCTGCAAAGGAGGGATGAGTATGGCAAAAGCGGTTGACCAATTAGGGGATTCTTCGTTGAAGCGCTGCATGATCAGACACCGAGACGCGCTCATTGCGGCAGCCATCCTAATGCCGATGGTACTGTTCTGGCTGCTTGTTTCGGGATTTCCCACTTTATTCGGCTTTTTTCTCGGTTTCTTTGAATGGGTAGGCTTGAATAATTCGCCCAAATTTATTTGGATCGATAACTTCGTGCATTTTTTTCAAAATCCGGTTTATACCGCTGCGTTGTGGAGATCGATTTGGTTGGGTTCGTTGGTAACCGCCGTCACGCTAATCTCAGGTTTCGGCGCTGCGCTGCTTATGAATATGCCATTATTCGGGAAAGGGTTTTACCGGTCCATTTGGTATATTCCCGCGGTGACGTCCACAGTAGCTACAACGCAAGTATTTAATATTTTCTTGGATACCAATAACGGCGTTATTAATAACATCTTGAAATCGCTCGGCAAAGAGCCGATCGTATGGCAGTATTCGGCGGCTTGGGGCATCTTTTGGATCGTCGTATACTCCGTATGGAAAGGAGTGGGAGGTGCTGCTCTTATTTGGCTTGCAGGGTTGCAATCTGTCGATCCCGCGTTGTACGAGGTGGCGGAAATCGACGGCGCGGGCCGCTGGGAGAAGCTGCGGTTTGTTACGCTGCCGGGGCTGAAGCCGATTGCGACTTATATTGTGATCACCAGCCTGATCGGGGCGATTCAAATTTACGAACAGGTACTATTCATTACGAACGGCGGTCCTTATGGGCAAACGGAAGTTCTTGTTTTCCGAATTTACCGCGACGGCTTCTGGGATTTTAATTTGGGCATGGCCGGAGCGTCGTCGTTGATTATGGCGGTCATCGTTATTGTATCAACCGTGTTGTATTATAATTGGTCGACCAAATCCGATAGACGGACGACGATACCGATGAAACCGCTCAAGAGGGGGCGATAAGCGATGAGCGGAACGTTGCGGTTGACAATAAAAAAACAATTCACAGCGGTGCATCTGCTGGGGCATATCCTGCTCCTTGGCTTCGGCTTGGCGCTGATCTATCCGCTTGTCTTTATGATTTTGGCGGGTTTTTTCAGCAAAACGGAATTTACATCCACGATATTAGGGATCTTTCCGATTCCCGAAGCTCCGACGCTAGCCAACTACAAGGCGCTCATCATGGGTTCGAAAGACGCGGCGGTAACGACGTACCTCCGGAATTCAATGATACGAACGGTATATAACACGCTGTGGGCGCTGCTTACTTCCTTTTTGGCCGGTTATGTGTTTGCCCGTTTGAAATTTAAAGGGAAAGATCAGTTGTTTTTGATCTTGCTCGCAACGCAAATGATTCCGGGAACGTTGGCTATCATCCCTACATATTTGGAATTTGCAAGATTTCCGTTTGCCGGCGGAAATGATATTTTTACCGGCGGAACCGGTATTTTAAATTCGTGGTGGGTTTATTTGATCGGCGGCCCCGCGATTAACATCATGGGCACTTTCCTGGTCAAGCAATCGTTGGAGAAAGTTCCTATCGAACTTGACGAAGCGGCAATTGTGGACGGAGCCGGTACGCTTAGAGTGATTTTTCAAATTTTATTTCCGTTGCAGCTTCCGATTATGGCCTTTATAGCCATTACGACTGCGCTTGGAACCTGGAATGATTTTATTACCCCGTTTTTCTATACCAATAGCGACGATTTGCAAACGCTTCCAGCGGCCATTACGCGGATTTCATCCGTAGGAGCCAGTCCGGGCGCGGTCATTAACTACCCGTTGATTATTACGTTAAGTCTGGGAATTACGCTGCCTGCGTTGCTTATTTTTTTCTTCTTTCAAAAGTACATCGTTCAAGGTTTGGCTAACACGGGCATCAAAGGATGATATAAAAGAATTAAAAAACATATTGAATATGTCATATTGGTATGCTATTGTTTTCATGTATCTTATATTTAAAGATTGGAGGGGCAAAAAATGCTGATGAACTCGAAAGGAACAGTGATCGCGGCGATCCTTGCGCTTATGCTGACGATCGGGATGACGGCATGCTCGTCGGGAAATGCGGAGAATACGGGCGCAGCAGAGGGCGATACCCAAACCGCTGAAAAGGAACCGTCCGGTTCGAAGGAGAACGGGAACGTAACCATTACCGTCTTAAACGAAGGCGCCGTTGGCATTGGCGTCGGCATCGTGACCGAATTGCTGGACAAAAAGAAGACCTCGCTCCTTGAGGACGAAACGTTACAGCCCAAACCGGCAGAAGAAGATTTCAACTACACGCCGGGCGGCGACGTGAATCCGAACGTATTTGGATATTTGTATCAATCGATCATCAACGATAAATTGGCAAGCAATCATATTACATTGAAAACGGAAGATTGGGGTTGGGGAGAACAGCTGATCCAGAAGCAAACGGCAGGATTCCTCGCGCAGAATATTCCCGATATTATCGTCGGCGAAACGCAAATGCCCGGTTTTGCCCAACAAGGGCTGCTTGAGCCGTTCCCGGAAGATATGGAGCAATACATAAGGGAACATATCGCGCCGGCCGCCTGGAAGCCGATGGAGTACGACGGGAAAATATACGGCTTTGCTTCCCAGCCGGGAGTAAACAGTTTGTTCTGGAATAAGAAGCTGTTGAGGGATGCCGGATTAGATCCGGATAAAGCGCCCGCGACTTGGGAAGAGCTGGCAGACAACTTGAGCAAAATTACGGCGGTCGGAAACGGCAAATTTTTCGGCGGCGGCGTATACGCCGGTCCCAATGCGGGAGGATACTTGCGTTATGGCACATTGCTGATTGTCAATGGCGGCGGTTTCGCGGACGGGCAAGGAAATCCGACTTTCAACAGCGACGCCAACGTGGAGACGGTAACGTTTTTGAGAGAACTGAACGGCTTCCATCCTGCCGGTTTAATGGCCAACACGAATGAAGGCACTTATTTTGACGCATTTAAAAAGGGGCAAATCGCTTATTTAATCGACGGACCTTGGCGCGCCATTGAAAGTTCCGCTATCGGAATCGAGTACGGCATGTCTCCGATCCCGCTGTCTTCGGACGGTAAGGCCGGCAACATTACGATCGGCGCCGCCTTCCATTCGGTTCCGAAAGATGCGAAGAACAAAGAAGCTGCTTTTGAATATATTCGGGCCATGTACAGCGAAGAAATTCAACAGCTTATTGCGGATACCGGAGTGCGGTCGCCGGTATTGAATAAGATCGCCGAATCGAACGATTATCAAACCAAACATCCGGAGATGTACCAGCATTATCTGGCCATGGCGGGGAATGTGCAGGGCCTTCCGACGTTCGCGAAGGAAAACTCCAAAGTATGGCAAATTTTTGGCGATGCGGTGACCAAATCAATTATGACGAAAGGGGATATCAAAACGATATTGGACGACGCACAAAAAAGAGCGGAAGCTGCAACGAAATAATATCCTTCAATGAGGATAATCAAGAGAGATGGAGTGAAAACAAATGCCGTATGAAACGACTCCGGTCATCATGAACAAGGTGAAGCATACATTGTCGAAACTGCAAATGGCTATCTATCAACCGGTATCATCGTTATCTGTAACGGCATGGGTAACCAAAGAACCGGTTCCTTATGCGGAAAGGGAAAGCGGCACAAAAATACAATTGAGACCGGGGGATCAATGGGGAGAATTATGGGACTGCGCCTGGTTTCATTTCGAAGGCGTTGTGCCCCGTTCGCTAAACGGCCGCAAAGTCGTGCTATTGATCGACGTGAACGGCGAGCTATGTTTGGTGGATGGCGAGGGGACGCCTCGTCAAGGATTAACGAACATCAATTCCGAGTTCGATGATAGCCTCGGTCTTCCCGGCAAGAGAGTGGTGGATGTCAGTCCGTCTGCCGAAGGCGGAGAAATCATCGATTTGTGGGGCGATGCCGGGTGTAACGATTTGTTTGGCAAATACCGCAGCGGGACGTTAAAGGAAGCCGAGATCGCCGTTTGTCATGAAGAGATCCGTAAATTGTACTACGATTTTGAAGTGTTGGCGGAGTTGGCTGAGCAATTGCCTGACACAAGCGCCAGAAAAGCTCAAATCTATCAAAGCTTGTACGAAGCGTCGAATCTATTGCCCGTCCTCGACGCCGACCATGCATTTCGCGCAAGCGCTAGAATAGCCGGAGAATTGGCCAAGCGAGGCGGAGACCCTGCGATTACGGTAAGCGCCATCGGGCATGCGCATCTCGATCTTGCCTGGTTGTGGCCAATCCGTGAAACGATCCGCAAGGGGGCGCGGACGTTCTCGACCGTGCTGCGCAATATGGAGAAATACCCGGATTATGTGTTCGGCGCCAGTCAGCCGCAGCTTTATCAATGGATCAAGGAACGCTATCCGAAGCTGTACGACAAGGTGAAGAAACGTATCCTGGAAGGCCGGTGGGAAGTTCAAGGCGCGATGTGGGTCGAACCGGATACGAATATTTCCGGAGGCGAAGCGCTTGTACGGCAAATTTTATACGGGAAACGGTTCTTTCAACAAGAGTTCGGCAAGGACGCGAAGGTGCTGTGGATGCCGGATGTATTCGGATACGCGGGAAGTCTGCCCCAGATCCTCAAAAAGTCGGGCATTGATTATATGATGACCCAGAAGTTGTCCTGGAGCGTGTATAATACGCATCCGCATCACAGCTTTCTATGGGAAGGAATAGACGGGACTCGCATCTTGACGCATCTTCCGCCGGAGGATACGTACAACAGCCCTGCCGCGCCGAGATCGTTAGCGAAGATCGAACGCAACTATTTGGACAAAAACGTGTCGGATCATGCGCTCATGCTGTTCGGAATCGGCGACGGAGGAGGCGGGCCGGGTGAGGAGCATCTGGAACGGTTGGCACGGGAGAAAAATTTGGCCGGTCTTCCGCCTGTCGTACAGGAGCACTCCCTCTCCTTCTTCCTGCGGTTGGAGAAAGATGTGCCGCGGTTCCGGACGTTCAAAGGGGAATTATACCTGGAAAAACATCAGGGGACGCTAACTTCGCAAAGCCGCAACAAGCGGTATAACCGTAAATTGGAGAAGAGTTTGCGAGAATTGGAGTTTGCCGCATCGCTTTTATGGGTTCTCGGCGGCGCTCCGTATCCGGGCGCAAAACTCGAGCAAATATGGAAAGAGGTGCTGCTGTACCAATTCCACGATATTTTGCCCGGTTCCTCTATTGGAAGAGTGTACGATGAATCGTTGGAACGATATGAGACGCTGTTGCGGCAGGTTCGTTCCATGTCGGAAGAAGCGTACGGGCGCGTTGCCGGGTTGGCGGGCTGGGCCAAAGAGCCGGTTTTGTTCAATTCATTGCCGTGGGAACGCAAGGAGTGGGTGAAATGGGAAGGCGCATGGCATTTCGTCTGCGTGCCTGCGATGGGATACCGGAAACTTAAAGATGCGGTTCGGAAACACGCGATAAACGGCCTGAAGTCGGAAGGGCAAGTTCTTGAAAATAACCGTTTGTTTGTACGTTTCGACGAAGACGGCAGCATTGTTTCCGTATACGACAAGTCGTCCGGGCGGGAAACGATACGGAAAGGGTCCAAAGCCAACGTCTTTACGATTTACTATGACGACGGAGACGCTTGGGATTTTCCGCGCGATTACCGCGAGACGGTCGCGGGAACGATGAAGCTGGAGAGAAGCGCGTCGTATATCGATGGCCCTAAGGCCATCGTCGAACAGAAGTATCGCTATGGGGAATCTGCCCTTTCCCTGCGTACTATATTGACCGCGGATTCTTCTGTCATAGAGTTCGCCGTAGAAGCGGACTGGAGAGAATCGGGCAAGATGTTGAGGGTGTCTTTCCCGACCTCCGTCTATAGCGATCAAGCCAATTGCGAGATTCAATTCGGCTATTTGAAACGTCCGACGACGCGCAATACTGCGATCGAGTTTGCGAAGGATGAAATTTGCGCCCATCACTATATCGACCTGTCGCAACCGGATTACGGAGTGGCGCTGCTCAATGATTGCAAATACGGACATAGCGCGCTTAACAACGTTTTGGACTTGAACCTGCTCAGGAGTCCGTCGTATCCCGACCCGGCCGCGGACCGTGCGGCGCATCAGTTTGCCTATGCGTTGTATCCGCATGCAGGCGACTTTATTCAAGCGAGCGTTTATCGCAAAGGATACGAATTCAACATCCCCCTTGCCGTAGCGGAAGCATCGCAAGCGGATACGGCGAAGCAAGAACCGCTTCAGTTGGTTCAAATCGATCATCCGCATATTATGGTGGAATCGGTAAAGAAGGCGGAGGACAGCGATCATATCATTGTTCGCCTGTATGAAACAGCCGGGTCTAGTGCGCGCGGAACGATATCCTTCGGTCTGGAATGCCTCTCGATCGAGGAAGCGGATTTGATGGAAACACCGGTCGCCGTTCTTCAGGACAACGGTTCGCGAGCGGAATTGCAATTTACTCCCTTTGAAATCAAGACGATTCGGGCGCGATTTCGTCATGCGCCGGGGAACTCTACTATGGACCTGATTGAAGGAGGGGAGAAGACATGAAGAACAGATGCCGGGAAGAAGAGCGCACCGGGTTTCAGGAAGGGGGCGCTTACGGAGAAACATACGATCTGCAGACGGATTTCGTCATGGTTTATGGAATCAATGAGTCGATGCCGAAGCGAATCGGGCAATGGAGAGAACAAGGGTATCGAGTGCATCTTATGACCGGAGTATCCTGGGGAGGATATCAGGATTACTTGAACGGGGAATTTGACGGCCGCCCGCATTGGGATGAAGCGCAATGCTACAAGGGTGGGGAACATATCATACACGGAACGTCGGCCGATATCCCGTATATGGTGCCGACAATCGCATTCTCCGATTATTTATTCCATCGCATTCGTCCCGCTGTGGACGAGGGGGTCGACGCGATCCATTTGGAGGAGCCGGAATTTTGGGTGGAAGGCGGATATTCGGAGGCGTTCAAGCGGGAATGGCAACATTACTATAACGAGCCTTGGATTGCGCCTCACGAATCGGAGGATGCGCAGTACCGCGCTTCAAAGCTGAAAGCCTACCTGTACGCGCGATGCCTTGACCGGCTTTGTTCCGCGCTCAAGGAGTATTCGATGGTCCGGTACAACCGGCCGCTGAGATTTTACGTACCGACGCATAGCTTGATCAATTATACGCAGTGGCGCATCGTCAGCCCGGAATCGAAACTGCTTGATTTGCCGTCGATCAACGGCTATATCGCTCAAATATGGACCGGTACGTCCCGTACTGCGAATGTTTATGAGGGACGCAGAGCGGAAAGAACGTTCGAAACGGCGTTTTTGGAATACGGCATGATGCAGGAACTGGTGCGGGGAACCGACCGCCGCATGTGGTTTTTGCACGATCCGATCGAAGACGATCCGAAACGAAATTGGAAGGATTATGAGGAAAATTATTTGAAGACGCTGACGGCGTCGCTGCTGCATCCGGAAGTGTCCCATTATGAAGTCGCTCCTTGGCCGAGGCGCATTTTCGAAGGGCAATACCCTCGCGAAGACGGAAACGGCAAAGAGGGGATACCGGCACATTATGCGACCGTATTGTTAACGATTATGCATTCGCTGGGCGGCATGGACCAGCCGGATGTTCAAATTTGCGGAAACGAAACCCAGATAGGCGTGTTGCTAGCCGATTCGGCGATGTATCAGCGCATGCGTCCGGGCGTGGAGACTGCCGGTTTTATGCTGAAATACGATGGTACGAACGAAGTGGAAATAACGGACGAATACGCGTTGGAATTGCTTCATTTCTCGCATTTTTACGGACTGACGCTGCCGCTTGTGAAGCATGGATTGCATGTTCGGCCGGTACAGCTCGATAATGTAAGAAGGTTCCCCGGCTATTTGGATGGTTATCGATTGTTAATTGTAAGCTACGAATTTATGAAACCGGAATATCCGGACCTGCACAATGCGCTGGCGCAATGGGTGAGAGACGGCGGCGCGCTGCTCTATGTCGGGGATGACAGCGATCCGTACCATAAGGTCAAAGAATGGTGGAATCGCGGAAAACGAAGGTACCGGACTCCCAGAGAGCATCTGTTTGAATGCTTAGGTTTGGATCTCCAGGCGCAGGAAGGCGTGACGCGCGTCGGGAACGGGTTGGTTCGCTATATGCGTATTAGTCCGGACCGATTAACCTTGAGCGCCGAGGGGGCGCAGAGGCTTCGCGATGCGGTTCGAGAGGCGATGGACAATTTGAACGACCCGGCCATCCGTTGGATTCCTTCGAATTATTTCATGATACGCCGAGGCCCGTATGTCATCGCATCGGTGATGAACGAGTCCGTCCATGACCATCCGCTGGAATTGACCGGTTGTTTTGTCGATCTATTCGATCCTCGTTTGCCGATTGTTCGCCGCGTTGCCATCCAACCGGGAAAGCAGGCTTTGTTGTATGACATGGAATTTGACAAAGCGGAGAGAAGCGGGGTGATCGCCGCATCTTCCAGAATCGATAACTTTACGGAAGATTCGCGGTCGATCTCCTTTACGGCAAGAGGTCCCCGATCGGTGCTTGCTGCGGCGAGAATTTATTGTTCCGCCAAACCGTCGAGGGTTGCGATGACTGTCGGCGGGGACGATACGACGCTTCCTTTCGAATGGGACGAAATGACGCAAACGGTGCTGATTCGCTATGAAAATCGCGCCCAACATGTGCGTATCGCGATCGCTAAATGAGAAGCGATCTGAGGAAGTCAATATTTTGATATTACATTGTCCCTGATCAAGGGAGAGGAGGAGAAGACAGATGAGGACTGTTATACGCCCGCCTGCGGTGCCTTTAGTGACGGTTGATCCGTATTTCAGCGTTTGGTCGATGGCGGATCGATTGAGTGACGATTTCACAAGACATTGGACCGGCAAAAGGAATGCAATGACGGGATTGATTCTCATTGACGGCGCGCCATGGAGATTTGCCGGTTGCGTAGAGCCGAACGCCGAAAACTATTACACCGAACCGAAACCGATGACGCAAACCGAATTTCAATTGACGCCCCTTACCAGCACGTATTGGTTTGAAGAGTCGGGAATCCGTTTAAAGGTAAGTTTCACGACTCCGTTGCTAATGGATGAGTTGGAACTTTTATCAAGACCTGCATCTTATGTAAGTTTTTCCGTTCGTTCGATTGACGACAAGCCCCATCGCGTTCAAATTTACTATGATGTCACCGGAGAGTGGTGCGTGAATTCCAGCGACCAAAGAGTGGTTTGGCGGCGGGATGAAGTGGGCGGATTGGTTATGCTGCAGATGAGCCATGAGGAACAAGATTGCTTACACCGTTCAGGTGACGATGTAAGAATTGATTGGGGCCAGTTTTATTTGGCTGTGAACAACGCTGCCGATATGCAAACCTATATCGATTCGGCGGATATTAGGAAACAATTTGTGAGAAATGGGCAAATTTCTCCATCCGACGGGATGACGATGCCCCAAGCGGTTCGGGAGCATAACGTGGTGATGGCCTTCACTTGGGATTGCGGGGAAGTAAGGGCCGATGAGGTTTCGAATGTCATCGTTCTGGCCTATGACGACGTATATGCGATTGAATATTTCGGCGAGAAGCTTCAGGCGTATTGGAAAAAAAGCGGGATGTCGGCTTTCGAGATGATTGCGGCCGCGTTCGCGGAGTTTTCAGGCATTATGGCGCGTTGCGAAGCTTTCGATCGACAGCTGCGGCAGGATGGAATTCGCGCGGGGGGAGAGAAGTACGCCGAACTTCTGGCCCTTGCGTACCGGCAGGCGATCGCGGCTCACAAACTGGTAACGGATCGGGACGGAAAGCTCTTATTTATGTCCAAGGAATGCTTCAGCAATGGCTGCATTGCCACCGTTGATGTGAGCTACCCTTCCATTCCTTTATTCTTGCTGTATAATCCCGAGTTAGTGAAAGGGATGATGAGACCTATCTTTCAATATGCGCAAAGCGAGGCATGGCCGTTCGAGTTTGCCCCGCATGATGTCGGACAATATCCGCTTGCCAATGGGCAAGTATATTCGGGAAATGCCAGAGAAGGGCAAATGCCGGTCGAGGAATGCGGGAATATGCTGGTCATGGCGGCGGCGGTCTGTTTGGCGGAGAAGCGGGCGGATTTTGCGAAAGAGAATTGGGAGCTTTTATCCGGCTGGGCCGATTATTTGCTTGAGTACGGTTTGGATCCTGAGAATCAGTTATGTACGGACGATTTTGCCGGCCATTTGGCCAGAAACGCCAATTTGTCGATGAAGGCGATCATGGGTGTCGCGAGCTGCTCTCTCCTTTATGGTCTGATGGGCCATCACGCTGAAGCGGAACGCTATCGAATGGCTGCGAAAGAGATGGCGATCAAGTGGGAACATATGGCGAGCGAACGGGATCATTATAAGCTTGCTTTCGGACAGGAGGAAACTTGGAGCTTAAAGTATAATTTAATATGGGACATCATCTTCGAAACCGGTATTTTCAACGAAAGAATTGCGCAGCAAGAAGTCGCCTGGTACTTAACGAAGCAGAATAAATACGGAGTGCCTTTGGACAGCAGGGAGACTTATACGAAAGCCGACTGGTTGGTATGGGCCGCAACGTTGGCATCCGACCAAGAGCAATTCGCCCGATTGATCGAACCGTTGTGGGATGCGTTGAACGAAACGGCGGACCGCGTTCCTTTTACGGATTGGTATGATACGAAAACAGCAAGGCAAATGAATTTTCAGCATCGCAGCGTGGTAGGCGGGATTTTTATGAAACTTTTGAAGGAGAAGCGGGTTCGATAACGTTATGAATCGCGCATAATTTTGTTGATATTGTCGATGCATATCGCCGTCCGGACCGGTTCCGGGCGGCTGGAAGCATTTTTCAGTTGACATCCTCGCCCAGGTTTGCGATAATAAGATCGTTGTCCTTAATGACTTGCACTACTAGATCGGGACGTAGCTCAGCTTGGTAGAGCGCTTGGTTCGGGACCAAGAGGTCGCAGGTTCAAGTCCTGTCGTTCCGACCATCATACATCAAAGCATCGTGGCTTTCGGGTCGCGATTTTTTTGTGTCTATTGCGTCTATAATAATTAAACTGAATTGAATAACCAATATTAGTAAGATAAAGCAGGAAGAGAGGAGCGTCGGAATGTCGTTTAATTTAAAATATGATCAAGGGCGCATACGGAAGTATCACTATTTTATGTTGCTAAGCTTAATTCAAAAACATAAGCAAATATCCAGAACGCAATTGGCCGAAATCACGAAGATGAGCAATACAAGCGTCGGCAAAATCATCAAAGAACTGATGAACGACGGGCTGGTCATCGAGGTCGGGCAAACGGAGGGGGAGGTCGGCAGAAGAGCCGCCCTGTTGGAACTCAACCCGGCGGGAACGTATATTGTCGGGGTTGAAATGGACTGGAACGCGATCCATATCGGGATCGTTACATTGACCGGCGAAGTGATGGAAAAGAAATATTTGGACTTTAATGCGAAGCAAGAGGCGGAAGCCGTGTTGGAACGAATTGCGCAAGAAATTTCCGGGTTGATCGGGAAGGCCGGCTCGGAAATCGCCGACAAAATTATAGCCGTCGGAGTCAGCATGCCCGGGCTCATCTCTTGGCCTGGCGGCGAAGCGCTCATGGTGCCGCAATTTCATTGGGAGAATGTGCCGATTAAAGCCTACCTGGAACAAAAACTGGACTATGTCGTATACGTGGACAATCATGTTCGGACGGTGCTGTTATCGGAAAGCCTGTTCGGCAATATGACGGAATTCAGGGATTCCGTCTGCATCTATGTCGGCAGCGGCGTCGGAGGCGCGGTCATGATCAACGGCGAAATGCTGCGCGGCTATCGCAATACGCTTGGCGAAATCGGGCATATTACGATGGAGCCGGACGGGGCGATGTGCGATTGCGGGAGACTCGGTTGCTTGCAAACGTTCGTCTGTTCCTCCGAGATTGAAAAACAAGCCCAGAAAAGCATGAAGGAAGTCATTGCCGCCTACGAACGTAAGGAAGACTGGGCCGTAAGATTGATCGACCGGGCGCGCGAATATCTCGGTTTGGCGATTTCGAACGCAATTTGCATGTACAATCCGCAGGGTGTCTTGCTTGCAGGCCCTATGATGGAAGAGTTCCCTGCGCTAGGGGATCATATTCAAGCGATCACGAATAAATACGTTTGGGCCCCTTTGCGAAATTCGTTTCACATTATCCGCCCAAGCATCGGGAAAGATAGCGGAGTCATCGGCGCAAGCGCGCTCGTATTAGACGAGTTTCTACGATTTTCCAACGATGATATTTAAGAGACAACCCTTCCGACCTGCGCCTGCTTCACTGCTGCAATGCGCCGAGGCGGCAAGGGTTTTTTTGATGCATGGCACTTTATTCCTTTTCTAAAAACCTGTTGCATCGTATCAAGAAGGGTGCTATAATTCCAATTACTAAACTAAGTTTAACAATAAAGCGTAACGAGCAGAGGAAACCACGTAATTTCACGAAATTATTTCTGTTTTTCATTTAAATATATAATCTTAGTTTAGTAAAAGGAGGAAAAGGAGATTGAACATGAAAATTATTCGAACCAAAGATTACGAAGAAATGTCGCAAAAAGCTTTCGAAGTGATTGCCGGCACGTTTCGAAAGAACGCAAACGCAGTCGTGAACACGACGACCGGAGCAAGCTACGATCGCGTATTCGAACTATGGGTGGAAGCGATTAATCGCGGAGAATTATCGGTGGAAAACTCGGTTGTCATGAATCTGGACGAATATATTGCGGACAGAAACAAGCCGTTTACCGTGTATACGTATATGCAGAAAAAGTTTTACGGCTTGATCCGGTCCCGGCCGAAAATCGTCGAATTGTTGGACGGAAGCGTGAAGGATCTCCAATCCGAGATTGACCGGTATAACGCCGTATTGAACAAGTACCCGCGCGACTTGCAAATTGTGGGGCTTGGAGTCAACGGCCACTTGGGCGCTAACGAGCCCGGCGCTTCTTTTCAATCCCGTTTGTTCTGCGCGGACAGCCATGAATCCACGATCCGAAGCACGATGGGGTATTGCGGTTTAACCCGGGAGGAAGCGCCTACGCAAATGCTGACATTGGGGCTCGCGGACATTATGGAAGCGAAGGAAGTTCTGCTGGTCGCTTCAGGCGAAAGAAAGGCCGAGGCCGTCAAGGCGGCGATCGAGGGACCGATCTCCGAGGAATGCCCGGCTTCGATCTTGCGGGCGCATCCGAACGCGACGTTTATTATTGACGAAGCGGCGGCTTCCTTATTAGAGAAGAAAGAATAGACGGGCCGTATGACTCTAGTTGGATAGTGGGTGGCATCTGTGGATGAGACAATGATCGGCATCGATATAGGAGGAACAACCGTCAAAATCGGGTTATTGACGAAGGAAGGGGATATTGCTCATAAATGGGAAATCCCCACCAACCGGGAAAACCTGGGCAAGCACATTGTGGACGATATTTGGCGTTCCGTATCATCCAAGCTGACCGAATTGCATATCGCGAAGGACAAGCTGATCGGAATCGGAGTCGGCGCGCCGGGATTTACCGATAAAAACACGGGCGTTGTCCATGAAGCGGTCAATGTAGGTTGGAAAAACTATGATTTGGGAGCGCAGTTGCAAGAACGGTCGGGGTTGCCGGTCTTTGTCGAGAACGACGCCAATATGGTTGCTTTGGGCGAGAATTGGAAGGGCGGCGGCAACCGCGCCAAAGACCTGATCGCCATTACGCTTGGCACGGGAGTCGGCAGCGGCATTATCGCGAACGGCGAAATATTGAGCGGCACGAACGGAACGGCCGGCGAAATCGGCCACATCATTGCGGATCCGAACGGCTATCCGTGCAACTGCGGCCGGACGGGCTGCCTGGATACGGTCGCTTCCGCCACGGGCATTGTGCGCCAAGCGATGGAGCAAATGAAAGATGATCCGAACGGCGCTTTAGCCGCCTTATATAGCAACAAGGGGACGATTGACGCGAAAGACGTGTTCGATGCGGCAAGGCAAGGCGATCCGGGATGCGAGCGCGTGATTCGGCGAATCGCCGATCTGCTCGGATTCGTATTGGCAGGCGCGGCCGCCGTCATTAACCCGTCGATCATTGTGATCGGCGGAGGCGTATCGCAAGCCGGGGATCAACTGCTTCGGCCGGTGATCGATTCGTTTCGAACGTATTCCTTGCCGCGAATCAGCCGAGCGTGCGAAATCAACATCGCCCGATTGGGCAACGATGCGGGAATGATAGGCGCGGCGTATCTGGTCATGCAACAAACGCAAAAAGGAATGTACAGGTAAAACTTGTACATTTCCCAGCGGGGAAATGGAAGCGTTTAACGAACTTCCTATACGTGAAAAGGAGTGAAAGTCCGATGAATCAAGTTGCTGTCAATGAAGGGCCCGGGTTGGAGAAAAGTTCGCAAAGGCTAAGTCTGAGGGAAAAAATAAGTTACGGTTACGGCGATATCGCATCCAATTTTGTGTGGGGCATGGTGAACAGCTATCTACTGTTTTTTTATACCGATGTGTTTGGAATCGCTGCCGTTGCCGTCGGTACGTTATTTCTCATTACGCGGATTTTCGATGCGCTTAACGATCCGATCATGGGAATGATCGTCGACAAAACGAAAAGCAAGCACGGCAAAGCCCGTCCGTATTTGCTTCATGTGGCGGTGCCGTTCGGAATATTAAGTGTCATTACCTTTATTACACCCGACCTGTCGCATAGCGGCAAACTGGTCTACGCCTATATTACTTACGGGCTGCTCGGAATCATCTATACAGCGATCAATATTCCTTACGGCGCGCTGATGCCGATGATGTCAAGGGACTCCAAAGAAAAGGGCGAACTGAACAGTTACCGGGCGATCGGACGTTCCATCGGAGCGATTATGGTCGCGTCGCTTACCTTGCCTTTGGTCAATTTGTTGGGCGGCGGCAATCAGCAGCTCGGTTTTCCGCTTGTTATGGCCGTTTACTCGGTGATCGGAATCAGTTTGTTTTGGCTGACGTTCAAGAACTGTAAGGAAAGAGTCCAGGCACGCGCCAACGCGGACAGGGATACCAATATTCGGCAATCGTTCGTGCAAATGTTGAAAAATAAATACTGGGTTCTTACATCCGTGAACTCGTTTCTATGGTTTGTCAGACTGGGAATTATGAACGGCGTACTCATTTATTATGTCAATTATGTGCTTGAACAGCCTAACATGGTGCCTTTCTATCTTACCTTGTTGAATATCGCCAACCTGGTCGGAGGTTTCTTCGCTTTATCGATCCTGCGCAAATACAGCAGCCGCAATTCGAGCATGCTGATGTATATCATTGCCATCGCGCTTCTCGCTGCGCTTTTTCTGGTCGAAGGGAAATCCACCGTCATGTTCGCCGCACTGTTCTTTATTGCTAATATTATGATAGGGTATGGAGACCCCGCCAATTTAACGATGCTCGGCGATACGATCGATTATCAGGAATGGAAGTTCGGGACCCGTCCGGAAGGGTTGCTCGTTTCGAGTTACAGCTTCTCCACCAAATTCGGCGTCGCGCTAGGTTCGAGTTTCCTCGCTTACGCGCTAGGCTGGGCCGGGTACGATCCTTCCGCTATTACGGGACAGGTGCAATCGTTAATCCGTAACATGATGCTGGGGCTGCCGATCATCATTACCGTTCTTCAAGTAGGGGTATTATTTTTCTACAATTTGGACAAGCATCATGGCGAGATCGTGAAAGACTTGAATCACTAAACGAATGGGGGAAACATCAATGAAAATCGTTGTCGGCTGCTTATATCACGAAACCAATACATTCAATCCGTTCTTAACGACGACCGACGATTTCGTCGTGGTCGAAGGAGAGAAAGCCGCAGAACGTCTCGCCAGCACGGCGGTGTTCCGGGAGCATGGGGCGGAGGTGGTGCCGACCATTTACGCTACCGCATTGTCGTCCGGCGTCGTGAAACAAGAAACGTACCGGTATTTTGCCGATAAAATCGCAGCCGTATTGCGGCAGCATCCCGATATCGACGGAATTTGGCTGCATCTGCACGGCGCGATGGTCGTGGAAGGGATCGGATCCGGCGAGCTTGCCTTGTTGAAGGAAATACGGGAATGCGTAGGCGAAGAGATTCCGATTTCCATCACCCTCGATATTCACGGCAATATCGCGGAAGATTTCTATAAGTACGTGAACATCGTTCGTTCCTATCGGACGGTGCCGCATGTCGATCAGTCGGAAGTGGAAAGAATGACGGGCCGGTTTTTGCTGGACTGCATCAACCGTAAAGCGCGGATCAGACCTTCGTTCACCCGCTTGCCGATGATTATTCCCGGCGAGAAGGCTCTCGGCGCGAGCGAGCCGCTCCGCTCGATCTTTCAGAAGCTGGCGGAGATCGAACAAAGGGAAGGGATACTCACTGCCTCGTTTTTCATTTGCCATGCCTGGAGCGATTCGGAGAATACGGCGTCTTCCGTCTTTGTGATCCCGGAATCCGAACAATATGAAGAAGCAGCGGAGCAAGCGCTGAAGGAACTGGCGGATTATATATACGCCAGACGCCATGAATTCGAGTTCGACGCAATCGTGCTCGAGCCGGACGAAGCGGTGGAGAGAGCGCTTCGCGAACCGGCCAAGCCTGTGTTTATTTCCGATTCGGGGGACAACACGACGGCCGGCGCGCCGGGGATGAGCACATCGATGCTGCGGCTGTTCGCCGCGAAAGATTTGGGCGGGAAAAAAGCGGTTATTGCGGCGATTTACGACCCGGAAGCGTACCGGAAGCTGCAATCCCATCAAGTCGGGGATGCCGTATCCGTTCCAATCGGCACCGGTCACGACGAGCACAGCGCTCCGGTTTTGTTGGAAGGAACGTTGAAATGCAAAGGGGATCTCCTCGGCTATTTGAATGCGACCGACGATAAAGTGGGAGAGGTTTGCACCGTTTCCGCAGGAGATCTTGACGTCGTTGTCGCCAACCGCGGCGATTCGTTTATTACCGTCAACCATTTTACGCGTGCGGGCCTGAATATGGACGAATACGACGTGATCGTAGTGAAACAGGGGTACCTGTTCAGCGAATTAAGCGCCATTTCCAAACTCGATATTCTTGCGATGACGCCGGGCGCTACGTATCAACGGATCGAGAACATCGATTATAAGCATATCCCGAGACCGCTCTTCCCGATGGATATGAATTAACAAACAACTTGAAATGAGACTTCTTACCCTATCGCCCTATCGTAAGAAGTCTCATTTTTGTTGATTTTATGACGATTTCACGGTTCCGCTGCCTGAACAAGCCCTCTGTAAAAAGCGGAATAAAGCCCCGCCGGGCCTCCTCCGATGATCGTGACATCGAATAGCTGCTCTTGATCCATTCCCGTCTCACTCCCAGGCTATGAATGCACAATTGATTATCATTCTCAATGAGAGAATTCAACTTTTCCGTCGGCTAAGCAACAAAATAATGGTTGACAACTGAAATAAAAGCAATTATCTTAAATTGTGAAACGAAAATGATAATCATTATCAATTATGTGCCGGAATCGGGCGCGATCCCCGGACCGGCAAGCCGATGTGCGTCACTTAAAACTTAATCAAAGGAGAAGAAACCAATGGCTTATAAATACATTCCAGTTCTGCTCATATTTGTACTGTTGCTCAGCGCTTGCGGCGGCGGGGCCGCCGGGGAGAAGCCTTCCCCGGCCGGAGGGGAGTCCGCTTCGGAAACCGCCACGGAAAGCGCTTCGGGAACGACGATTACATATCAATCGGAGAACGGACCGATTGAGGTTCCCGCCAACCCGCAGCGCGTCGTCGTATTGTCGTCGTTCGCGGGCAACGTCATGGCTCTCGGCGTCCCTCTTGTCGGCGTCGATTCCTGGTCGACAATGAATCCCCGTTTTCAAGAACAATTGCGGCAAGTCGAAGAAGTGTCCGATGAAAATTTGGAAAAATTGATTGAATTGGAACCCGATCTGATCATCGGCCTTTCCAACATCAAAAACGTGGACAAATTAAAGCAAATCGCGCCTACGGTGACGTTTACGTACGGGAAGGTCGACTATTTAACGCAGCATATCGAAATCGGCAAGCTGTTGAACAAAGAAAAGGAAGCGAGAGCTTGGGTCGACGATTTCAAACGCCGCGCCGGACAGGCGGGCGAAGACATTAAAGCGAAGATCGGGGCGGACGCAACCGTTTCCGTCATTGAAAACTTCGACAAGCAGCTTTACGTGTACGGCGACAACTGGGGCCGCGGTACGGAAATTTTGTATCAGGAAATGAAGCTGAACATGCCGGACAAGGTGAAAGAAACGGCGTTGAAAAACGGCTATTACGCATTGTCGTTGGAGGTGCTGCCGGAGTTTGCCGGAGACTATATCATACTAAGCAAAAATAAGGACACGGACAATTCCTTTCAGGAAACCGACACGTATCGCAACATTCCTGCCGTGAAAGCGAACCGGGTGTTTGAAGCGGATGCGAAGGAGTTTTATTTCAACGATCCGTTGACGCTGGACTATCAGCTTGATTTCTTTATCCAACATTTTCTGGAAAGATGAGAGACCGATGACAACAATGAATCGAAAAACGATCCCATTTCTATATAAATTGACGGCGGGATTCATCTTATTGCTCATCATGTTCGCGGCGGCGATGGTGTTTGGAGCAGCAGACACGACGCTCCAAGACGTCTGGCAGGCGCTGACCGGCCAGGGGGAAGGCGGCAAGCTATCGCTCATTCGGGAAATCCGTCTGCCGCGGGAAATTGCGGCCATGTTCGTCGGCGCGGCTCTGGCCGTTTCCGGCGCCATCATGCAAGGCATGACGAGAAACCCGCTTGCCGATCCGGGGCTGCTCGGATTGACCGCCGGCGCCAACGCCGGCCTGGCCGTTACGCTCGCTTTGCTGCCGTCGGCGAATTATTTCTATGTCATGATCGCATGTTTTATCGGCGCCGCCGCCGGGGCTTTGATGGTATTCGGCATCGGCGCGCTGCGCAGAGGCGGCTTCTCCCCGCTGCGCATCGTTCTGGCCGGCGCCGCCGTCTCCGCGTTTCTGTATGCGATTGCGGAGGGGATCGGCATCTATTTCAAAATATCGAAAGACGTCTCGATGTGGACGGCCGGAGGCGCGATCGGCACATCATGGAGCCAACTGCATCATCGTTCCTTTGATTGCGGCGGGCATCGTCATTTCGCTGCTTCTCTCCAGACAATTGACCGTTTTAAGCTTGAACGAGGAAGTCGCCGTCGGGCTGGGGCAGAAAACAGCCGCGATCAAAACCGTTCTGTTCCTGGTCATCATTCTGCTCGCCGGCGCTTCCGTCGCTTTGGTCGGGAATTTGACCTTCATCGGGTTAATGATTCCCCATATCGTTCGCGCCGCGGTCGGCAACGATTACCGTTTTGTCTTGCCGATGTCCGCCGTTACGGGAGCTTTGTTCATGCTGCTCGCCGATACGCTCGGACGCACCGTCAACGCGCCCTATGAAACGCCGGTGGCAGCGATCGTCGCGGCGGTCGGCTTGCCTTTCTTTCTCTTTATCGTTCATAAAGGGGGGAAGGCATTCTCATGATTAGGCAATCATTAATCATGAAACAGCGAATATTGCTGTTTGCGTTGCTTGCGCTCTTAGCGATCACGATCGTCGTCGGCATGGGGCTGGGCTATTCTTCGCTGTCTTACGACAGGCTCGTCCCCACCCTGCTTGGCCAAGGCACGTTCAAGGAAGAATTCGTTTTATTCTCCGTTCGCTTGCCGCGCATGCTCGTGACGATGCTGGCAGGGATGGCGCTGGCGTTGTCGGGCGCGATAATGCAAGGCATTACGCGGAACGATTTGGCCGATCCGGGCATTCTCGGGATTAACGCGGGCGCGGGGGCGGCCATCGCGGTGTTCTTCCTGTTCTTCCCGGTCAATGTCGGCTCGTTTGTCTACTTGCTGCCGCTCGTCGCTTTTGCCGGCGCGCTGCTAACCGCACTTGTGATCTATATATTCGCCTATCATCGGCAAAACGGCTTGCAGCCCGTCAGATTAGTGCTGATCGGGGTCGGATTTTCGATGGCGCTCTCCGGGCTAATGATCGTGTTGATCTCATCCGCAGAACGGTCCAAAGTCGATTTTATCGCCAGATGGCTGGCGGGTACGGTCTGGGGCACGGACTGGCCCGTTATTGGGGCCATGATGCCTTGGCTGCTTGCGCTCGTTCCGTTCGCCTTGTACAAGGCGAATCGGTTGAATTTGCTCGGACTAAGCGAGCACGTTGCGATCGGCGTCGGCGTATCGGTTGAGAAGGAACGGGCCGTCCTGCTGGTCGCAGCCGTCGCCCTCGCCGCTTCCGCCGTTTCGGTGACGGGAGGAATCGCCTTCATCGGGCTGATGGTGCCGCATATCGCCAAAGCGCTGGTCGGGCCCCGAAATCAACTGTTTCTGCCGATCGCGATCCTTATCGGCGGATGGCTATTATTGCTCGCGGATACGATCGGACGGCAAATCGCCGAACCGGACGGCATTCCGGCAGGCATTATGGTGGCGTTCATCGGCGCTCCTTATTTTATGTTTCTATTATTGAAAAAATAGAGAAGAGGCTGACGCTCAGCTGTTTCCGGCTGCAGCGCCGGCCTCTTTGCAACGGCATCGTCGCTTCCCGCATCGGTATCAATGATCAATTTTCGCATCGAATCGCCTCCATATTTATTTTTGACTTTAGCTTAGGGGCTCTTCTATACTAAGTACAGGTTAAATGACCAAAACCGATTCGAGGATCCGGATGTGAACAATTCGCTGCGGCAATTGCACTCTTCTCAGGAGCGCGAACCGCTCGTTGAAGGAATGCGTTGACGACGGGTTGTTCGCTTATGAAAATAAAACGTTCCATATCCCGAATATGGAGAAGTTTCAGGAATACGCGCAAGCTTTTATCGATTTGATACAATATCGAAGCTAGGCAAGAGGCGGTTGGTCGAACCGCTTTTTCCCGCTTAGGAAAGGGAGGGCTTTATTCATGAAAATGAGAGTATCCGCAGTCCAATACCATCTTCGTACGATCCGTTCTTTCGAGGAGTTCGCGGCGCAATCGGAGCATTACGTGAAAACGGCCGAAGAGTTCGGCGCGGAATTCGTGCTGTTTCCGGAGTTTTTCACGACCCAGCTCATGTCGATCGGGAACGGCCAAGGGCAAGCGCTGACGATTAACGACTTGCCGGATTTTACGGAGCGGTACCGCGAATTGTTCGTTGCATTGGCGAAGCGGACGAAGATGCATATTATCGGCGGCACCCATGTCACCCGGCAAGGCGACCGCTTGTACAATACCGCTCATTTATTTTATCCGGACGGAACCGTGGGGGAGCAGGCCAAGCTGCATATTACGCCTACCGAAGTTCAAGAGTGGAACATGACGCCGGGCGAAGGGTTGCAAGTGTTCGAGACGGAAAAAGGGACGATCGCGATGCTGACTTGCTATGATATCGAATTTCCGGAAATTGTGCGGATGGCCAAGGCCAAAGGGGCGGACGTCATCTTCTGCCCGTCGTGCACCGACGATCGCCACGGCTTTTACCGGGTTCGCTATACGAGCCATGCGCGGGCGGTGGAGAATCAGGTGTACGTCGTGACGACCGGGACGGTCGGATCGCTGCCGACGGTCGACTTTATGCGCGCCAATTACGGCCAAGCCGCGGTCATCTCGCCGAACGACATTCCGTTCCCGCCGCGCGGCATCCTCGTAGAAGGGGAGATCAACGACGATATGATCGTCACCGCCGACCTCGATCTGGAACTGCTGTATGAAGTGCGCGAGCGCGGTTCCGTCACGACATGGCGCGACCGCCGGACCGACTTGTATCCGGACTGGAACTAAGGCAAATCAAGGATAAAGGAGCGTGTAACCGATGTATCGTAAGGAATTATACGTTTTCGATCAAGATCGTCCCGTCCCGGCGGTTATTCGGGGATACCGCGAAGAAGATTTTGCCGATTTGATTCGAATCCAGCAGGAAAGCTTTCCCCCTCCTTTTCCGCCCGAATTGTGGTGGAACGAGGAACAGCTGCATAACCATGTCTCGCTGTTCCCGGAAGGAGCCCTTTGCGTGGAAGCGAACGGGGAAATTGCGGGATCGATGACAGGCTTGCTCGTTCGTTTCGACCCGGAACGCCCCGGCCATCGTTGGGAGGACATGACCGACGGCGGATATATCCGCAACCACGATCCGGAAGGGGATACGTTGTATGTGGTAGATATATGCGTCCGCCCTTCCTTCCGCAAGCTCGGCTTGGGCAAATGGCTCATGTTCTCGATGTACGAAACCGTCGTTCGTCTCGGCGCCAGGCGGCTGCTCGGCGGAGGAAGAATGCCGGGCTATCGCAAGTTTGCGGCGGAAATGACGGCCGAACGGTATGTCGAAGCGGTGGTCAAAGGGGAGTTGAAAGATCCGGTCGTTACGTTCTTGCTCCGCTGCGGACGTACGCCCGTAAGCGTCGCGGCGAATTATTTGGAAGACGAACAATCTTGCCATTACGGCGTGTTGATGGAATGGAGAAATCCGTTTCTCGCATAGGAACGAAAGAAGGAGAGTTGAACGATGTCGAAGATGGAATACCGCCGTATTACGAATATTGCCGATCCGATGTTTGCCAAGATGCATCGCATGATGCAGGAGGTGTTTCCGCCCGAGGAAGTGCTGGAATACGATCTGTGGAAGGAGCCCTTGGAGGATCCCGGCATTCGCGTATTTGTCGCCGTTGACGAAGGGAATGTCGTCGGCGCGACGGAATATCGCTATTATGAAGATTTTAATATAGCCATGACCGATTTTACGATGATCGGCAAGCCGGGGCTTGGAATCGGCCGTTTCCTATGGCGCAACAGGCAAGAAGATTTGCAAGCGCTCGCTGCGGCGAACGGACGGCAATTGTTCGGCATGTTCGCCGAAATATACGACCCTTACCGGGCGGAGGAGCACCATTTCGGCGGCGTCAAGCCGATGGATCCGTATGTTCGCCGTGAAGTGCTGTCCCATCTCGGGTATAAGCGCCTCGATGTTCCGTATGTGCATCCGTCCTGGAACAATGACGGGGAGGCCGTCGAAGGGCTCGACCTTTGCTTTATGCCGACAGACGACAATGTAAGCGAACTGCCGGCTGAGCTCGTCGTCCGATTCTTGCGGCGTTATTATTCCGTCTTGCCGAACAAGCCGGCTGCATGGCTGGCGATGGTCGAATCGTTGGAAGCGAGAGATAAGGTGGCGCTGCTGCCGATCTGAATAGGAAAAACCCGTTCATCGCATGCGATGCAACGGGTTTTTTATCAATCGAGTAACGCGAACCGCTTAGCGTTGCATCGGGAAATTGGTATCCGGAACGCAGGGCCGTTATTTCGCGCCAAAACCTCTTATTCGCCGTTTAGGCGGACATTGGTTCCGTTATTCCTTCGTTGAAGGGCTTATTTTTACGCTTTTACCGCGAATAAAGGATCGTATGTCCGCAAACTGTCCCAAATCGGGCCTTTTGTCACAATTAGCGTCTCCTGTGTCCGCGATCCTGGAATGTTGAAAAAAGTGAATGCAACGCCGGTGAAACCTAACCGGAAAAACTACCGTTACTATGCGCACGAATGTCCTACGGAATGATTTACAAGGAATTTCTACCGTTATTTTCGCCAAGAACGCCATTTCCAACGGAAGCTTCCCGAATTTAGATGGAGAAATTGGCGCTGAATTCAATTTTACGATTGAACCGGGCAAAATAAAGGTATTTTTTCCCGTTATTAACCACTCGTGTTAAGAATGGATCAACTTCTGAATGAATGCGAGCGCGTTGGCTTTGTTGGGCGCGTCGGTGCGAACCGTAACGACTTTCTCCTTCGCGGCGGATACGGGAATGTCGTTCAGGAACGGAATGCCGCTCATATCGATGCCGTAAATATGCTCCGACTGGTCGCCTTCCGCCCGGTAACGGTAAACGGAGGAATCGTCCAGCGATTTCAGCGAGCTTTCCAGCTCGTCCAACCGCAAGAAGAGGCCTTGATCCCTCAGTCTTTCAAAGTTGTATTTATCCGTAATGTAGATATCCGGCTTCTCCGTCATCAGCGTGATCATGCTCTTTTGCTGCATGGCGATATCGTACGGGTCTTTCGCCTCTTGCGGGAAGTAAGTAATGCTGACGCCGACCCGTTCCCAGGATGGAAAGGCCTGCAATATGCTTTCCTGCGCTTTGTCCAGATCTTCGCTGTAAAATTCCCCTAAATACATGACCGATAAATTTTCCGGCGGCAGCAACGCTTCCGCTGCGCGCTGCTGTCTCTGGTCGATCATGCTGTTTACGAAATAGGCGATAAGGACGACGAGCAGTATCGCTCCCAAGACATGAAATTTATAATAGTGGAAAAAATGATCGAGTCGGGACGCAAAAACGGAACGCTGCGGCTTGCCTTCGTCTTGCAGCTTTTGTTCGTATTGCGTGATCGTCTTATAGGCTTGATTCACCTGTTCGATCGTCACCGTTTCCGCCGAGTCTTCGTCATCGTTGCTGCGGTTTTTGCGGGCACGGTCTCTACGAATCAACAGAAAATAGCGTTTTTCGACTTCTTCCTTTGTAGCGTCCTCGGACAAGCCGAGAATTTCGTAAGCTTTCTTCAAATCTTCCACTGCATTCACTCCCAAACGATGACTAAAGAGCTTATCAACCTGCGAAAATACTCTTTTCTTCTTATTGTAATGTAAGCGTTGCGCAACTTCAATCGCTGGCAGCGATTAACGCGTGCCGGCCGCCGCGGCGGATTGGCGCGGGACCAGTTTCGTGGCAACGGTCACGTCTACGGAGTGGGGGGCGTCCCCGTTGATATAATGCATGAGCAATTGGGCGGCCAGACTGCCCATCTGATGCTTCGCGATGCGGATCGTGGTCAGGGCCGGTTCCATATGCAGCCCCCATTCGATGTCGTCGAAGCCGATAACGCTAATATCTTTGGGGATCGAATATTTTTCTTCCTTTAACGCTTTGATGGCGCCGATGGCGAGTTTGTCGTTCGCCGCGAAGACGCCGGTGAAGCTCCGGCCGGCATAAGCTTGGAGAGCCCGATACCCGTCGTCTACGCTGACTCCCGCGCATTCTATCAGAGCGGGCTTGGCTTCGGGCGCGTAATTCCTCATTCCGTCCAAATACCCCTGGTATCTTTGTCGAATGCTTTGATGCTCCAACGGTCCAGATAAAAACACGATGTCCTTGTGGCCGAACTCGGCCAAATGCTTCAAGCCTTCCAAGGCCCCGCGATAGTTATCCGTGTTCACGCTGCAGAAACCCGGATATTGATTGTCGACCAGCACCGCGGGAATTTCCAGACGGGAGATCCGTTCGAACAGCTTCGGTTCCAGGTCGGCGCCGATCAGAATGGCTCCGTCCACGCTCTTCGATTCGAATATTTCGGCGAACAGGGCGTCGTCAGGCTGGCGTTCGTGCAGCACATGGTACAGAAGATTGCTGCGATAATGCTGCAGTTCTTTGGAGATCCCTTCGGTAATCAAAGCATAGAAAGGATCGGTCTCCAGCGATTGGTTAATGCGCACCATCAATACGATATTCAACGTGTTGTCTTTGACCAATCCGCTGCCGCGCTGCTTCGGACGAAGATTTTTTTCCTTCACCGCATGAATGATTTTGTTGCGGAGATCTTCGCTAACCCCCGGTTGATCGTTCAAGGCCTTCGAGATCGTTGAAGGAGAAACCCCTAATTCCTTGGCAATTTCCTTTAACGTAACGGACAATTTGTTCACTCCTTATTTTTCTCTATAGGGCGAAAGAAAGATGGAAAGAAATTATTTTCTATTAAATTTCGTTAGTTTTTCGAAAAACCCTTATATTTTATGATAATGGAAACGATGTGAAATATCAAACGATAATCGCCAATTTCTCGTGATTCATGCGAAAATTATTGTTTTTCCATATCTTTGCAAAGAAAAAAAGTAGTTTTGAACGAAAAAATAGGATTGATTTTAAAAAAACATTTCAGTATAATCAAACACACGATAGGAAATAATTTCTTAAATTAATTTCCTTAAATTTCTTTGATCGCATGTTTGCGTAACAAGGAGGTCATCAACCGAACCGAGGGAGGGGATGCCGTTCGACGGGCGAAGCGACTTGCGAGAAACACGGGCGGAATAGGATTGGATCGAATTACAGCTTGGGACAAGCGGAGGAGGAACAAAAAAATGGGAAACAAGTATGTAGGCGTATGGGCCGTCTTTGAGGAAGATTATGCGGAAGGGCTCGAACGGGCGTTCCAGCGCTACAAAGAGGCGGGAATCAAGCATGTCATGTACGGGGGGATCGCGCACGCTTTCGATGTGAACGAACAATTTTACCGCAATACGAAAATCGATCCCTGGATTCAAATCGACTACGAAAAAAACGAAGGGGACGCATTCGGTACGAAATTCAATCTGATTAATTCCGAATTCAACGATTTGAATGCGGTTGCAAAAAAATACGGTCTCAGTCTTGACTTCGACATTACGCCAGGAGTCAGCGACCCGATTGTCGCAGCGTATCCCGATACGGCCGTCGTCAATATCGCGGGAGAGCGAAGCAAGCATTGGATGTGCCCGTCGAATCCGGACGTGCGCGGATACTTCTACGGCAGAACGGAAGATATCCTCAGAAATTATAAAGGAATCCGGGAAGTCGAACTGGATGTCATCAGCATCGATTTCTACGATCCCCAAGTCGTGCCGGATTGGGTGCCGCCGGAGCTGTATCCGCTGCGTCAATTGGCTATAGGCAATTGCTTCTGCGATCATTGCGTCAAAAAGGCGCAGGACAGCGGGCTGGACGTAAACAAGATCAAAGCGGAAATCGCCGCCATTCATAAGGAAGCGACCACGCTGACGTACGACAATTTTAAAAATTTGGCCGATTCGTACCGTGGCTTGTTCGATATTTTGCGGTTCGTGATCAAGCATCCGGATTTGATTCGCTGGCTCCAATTCCGGGGCGAGGCGGTGGACGATTTCGTCATCGGCATGAACAAACTCGTTAAGGGGATCGATCCGACGATTTTGCTGTCGAACGATCTGGTTTCGCCCAGCTTCTCCTGGACGCTCGGCCAATTCTACCATACGCAGTCGAAGTTTACCGACCTGAGCAAGCTGATGCTGTACCATAAGCGCATCGGATCGTTCGAGGTGAAGCCGCTGAAGCGGATCCAACAGGCGATCCCGGAAATTAAGGAAGAGGAATTGCTGGATCAATATTTCCGTTTGAAAGCGTTTAGCGGGCCGGACTCCTTCCAAGGGTTCGTCGACGAAGGCGTCGATGTGGAGAATGTGTTTTACGAAGTGAAGAAAGCCAAGCTTGAAGCCGGCTCCGGCCATCGAATCGTCGCAGGGCTCGTAGGGGACCCTCCCGCCGCGCCGGAGGATGTGCGCGAAGCGGTGAAGATGGCCCATCAAGGCGGCGCCGACGGGTATATGCTGCATCTATGGTACGGAAACGCGCCGAAAGACAATATCGTCGCCTTCGGCGAGCAACTGCGCGAACTGGGAGAAATCGAATAGGAGCGTGAGAAGATGAAAGATGTAACTTGGCAGCAATTTAAGGAAAGCGTTTCCAATAAAAAAGTGGCGATTCTGCCGATTGGCAGCATCGAACAACACGGTCTGCACGCGGCGCTCGGCACCGACTTGTTCATTGCGGAAGGCTTGTCCAGGACAGCGGAAGGACATGAGAACGTCATGATGCTCCCTTCGCTTCCCGTAGGCGTTGCGGAATACCACCGGCATTTCGCCGGTTCGTTGTGGGTTCGCCCGGAGACGCTGAAACAGTATGTCGGCGAAGTGATCACAAGCTTGGCGTATCACGGCGTGCGCAAGGTCATTATCGTGAACGGACACGGCGGCAACCGCGAACCGCTGAAAGAAATGGCGAGATACGTCATGATGGAGGAGCGGATTCACATTGTCGTCTGGACATGGTTCGAAAGCATCGAGCCCGAGATTATCCGCATGTACGGCAGACGTCCGCCGCTGCATGCGGACGAGGCGGAAACGGCCATGCTGATGGCGCTTAAGCCCGATGCGGTCATGCCGGAGTTCTACGAAGCTTCCGCGCAAGGCGCAGGCGAGTGGGGGAAATTTTACCGGGGAACGATGATCTCCCAAGTTGTCCGGGATTTCACGCCGACGGGCGCGACAGGGGATCCGACGAAGACCGATCTCAAACTGGGAGAACGAATGTTGGAGCTTTCGAAGCAAAATCTGCATGAACTTATCGATTATATGAGCGATTTGCAACTATAAATGAATGGATGAAGGGGGAATGGATATGCGCAAGCCATTGCTTGTCCTGATAGGATTGTTGCTATTAATCGGAACGATCGGTTGCGGAAGCGGTTCGGGCGGCTCCGGCAATCAAGGAGGCGGGAGCGAGGCGCCGGCCGGCGGAGGGAAAAAGCAAACGATTTCCTGGTGGGTGCCGAACTGGGACGAAGAAACGGCCAGAAAGCTGGTAGCGAAGTTTGAAAGCGAAAATCCGGACATCAAGGTCGATATCGTCGTGACGACATGGGATACGATGGAGAATAAAATCCGCGTAGCGCTTATGGCGAGCGACGCGCCGGAAGTGATCACCGATCTGGAATCCCGCGTGAAGGACTATGCCGCCAAAAATTTGCTCGCAAAGCTTGATGATTACGTCGAGCGCGATTTGGACAAGTCCGACATCATTCCTTCCGCGCTCGATATCAACACCTATGACGGAAGTTTGTACGGCATACCTTTCCGTCACGACGGATCGGGCATTCTCTATAATAAGGGCATGTTCGAGAAGGCCGGACTCGATCCCGATCGTTTCCCGGAGACGTGGGACGAGTTTATCAAGGCGGCCGAGAAGTTGACCGTCGACACGGACGGCGACGGCAAAATCGATCAATACGGCATGGCTTGGCCGTTAGGCAATCAGGCGAACGCCATTACCCGGTTTATGCAGTTGCTGTTTACAGAGGGCGGATCCTTCTTTGACGAGACGGGGAAAAAGGCCGTTCTGAACAGTCCCGAAGCCGTCGAAGCGATGCGCAAATTGACCGCTACCGTTATCGACGGAACGGCGCCGAAGAGTACGATGGAGGTTGACAATACAGGGGTTCGGGATTTGTTCGTCAACGAGAAGGTGGCGATGTATATCGGCGGACAATTCGATATCGAGCCGATTCGGAAGGCCAAGCCTTCCATCGAATTGGGAACGGCGGTTCTGCCCGGTCCGGACGGGATGGGAACGACGACTGTTGACGGATTTTCCTTCATCATGCCGCAAACGGCCGGCAAGAAAGATTTGGGCTGGAGGTTGATCCAATTTCTATCCGAACCGGAAAATATGGGAGAGTTGACGGCCACTTTTCCGGGCAGAAAGAGCGCCTTGACCTTGCCGAAATTCAGCGATCCGTTATTGCAACCGTTTGCCAAGCAGTTGGATAAAGGCGAAACGAAGCCGGTTGCAGATCGTTGGACCGATATCGAGAAAATTCTGTACCGGAATATGCAGTTGATTATTCTCGAACAGAAAGATGTTCAAGCGACCATGGATCAAGCGAATCGGGAGATCGACGCGTTGCTGAAATAGAAAGCGGCGAAGGCGGGGGCGGGATGTTCCGCTTCCCTGCGTTCGTACGGGAGGTGCATGCTTATGCTTGACAGAAGATTCACGGCGGACGAAAAGCGGGGGATGGCGTTCGTCGCTCCGGGGCTGATCGTGACGTTTCTATTGGTTGTCTATCCGATCGTCTCCGTCGCTCGGCTCAGCTTTTCCGCCAATGCCTTCGGTTCCTTCGACTTTGCCGGTTTCGCCAATTATGCGGAGATTTTCCGGTCTTCCCAGTTCGCCGTTATTTTGAAAAATACGGCCCTGTGGACCGTTGTGACGGTGGCGGCCGCTTTCATCGTCGGGACCGGCTCGGCATTGCTGCTAAATCAGGATTTTGTCAAAGGAAGGAACATTTGGCGCACCCTGCTCATGCTGTCCTGGATTACGCCGGGCGTCGTGAAGGCGGTTCTCTGGAAATGGATGTACAGCTCCGACTTCGGCATGCTGAACCATATGCTGCTCAGCATGCATCTGATCCGGGAGCCGGTATCGTGGTTATCGGATACCCATCTTGCCATTTGGTCGGTCATGTTCGTGCAAGTATGGGAGACGTTCCCGTTTGTCATGCTGATGATGAGCGCCGGCCTGCAGGCGGTGCCGCGCGATTTGTACGAAGTGGCCGATTTGGACGGAGCGGGCCTTTATCAACGTCTCAGATATATCCTTTTGCCGCTTTTGAAGGATGTTACCTTTATCGCTCTTTTGACGCTGATTATTTGGTCGTTGAACGGATTTACCCTCATTTGGATTTTAACCCAGGGAGGCCCCGCGGGAAGCACGACGATATTGGCTTTATCCATTTACGATCATTTCCGTTCGTTCAATTATCATTTGGCGGCGGCGACGTCCGTGTTGCAGTTGGTTGTCAGTTTGATTTTTGCGGTATGGTATATCCGCAAAGCGGGAGGGGAATAAGCGATGAGACATGCCAAGAAAAGCTTGATGTATTCGGTTCGGGTCGTCGCCACTTACGCGGTGCTGACGCTGCTTGTTCTTTGTGTCGTGCTGCCGCTCTTATGGGTGGTCTCTACGTCCTTGAAACCGTCTACGGAAATTTTAAGCATACCGCCCCGCTGGATTCCGAGCGCCGTCACGTTCGAGCATTATTCCCGCGTCCTGTGGGACTCGTCCATTCCAAGGTATTTCGGCAACAGCTTGATGGTCGGGGCGATGGCTACCTTGTTTGCGCTCGTTCTGGGCGGCGCCGCGGGGTACGGGTTCGCGCGGTACCGCTTTAAAGGGAACAGGCCGCTGTCGCTCTTTATGCTGTTCAGCCAGATGCTGCCGCTGACGGTGCTGATGATTCCGATCTTTTTCATGCTGCAGCGGTTGCGTTTGCTCGATTCGCCGATCGGGCTGGCCGTCGCGCATCTCATTCTAACGATGCCGCTCGTCACCTGGATGACGAGAAGCTATTTCCTGTCGATTCCGCGCGAATTGGAGGAAGCGGCGCAAATCGACGGCTGCTCGCATTTGAAGGCGCTTGCGGTCGTTATTTTGCCGTTGGCCGCGCCGGGGATTGCCGCTACGGGCATCTACGCGTTTATTATGTCCTGGAACGAATTCGTGCTGGCCTCCATTCTGACTTCTTCGGATTCCTCGCGGACGTTGCCGATCGGCTTGACGGAGTTTTCCTCCATGTTCGAAGTGGATTGGGGCAGCACGATGGCGGCATCCACGCTCATCTCGTTGCCGGTCATTCTGCTGTTCCTTTGGCTGCAGAAATATTTCGTACAAGGGCTCGCTCAGGGCGGCGTTAAAGGATGATCGCTGCCGCGAGAATCGATGGGGTTGAAATTAAAGCAGAAGGCGGGAGAACAAATGAAAATCGTAGATATCAAGATGATGGCTGTCGAGATTCCGGTCATTCCGTTGACGGAGGGCGGCATTGCGCCTTACCGGGGCAGTCAGGACAAGATCGGCACGACAAGAACGAACAGCCTGATCTTTCGAGTGACGACCGACGAAGGAATCGTCGGCTGGGGCGAGATGAACGCGATCATGAATTGGAAAGTGACGAAAGCGTTGTTGGAGGACTATATCAAACCGCTCGTGATCGGAAAGAATCCTTTCGACATTAACGGCATCATGCGGGAATTCGCCCCGGTGTACAATCCTCAGCTTAATACGAAATGTTTCCTGGCGGCAATCGAGACGGCTTGCTGGGATATTATGGGAAAAGCGGCGAATCAGCCGGTGTACGCCTTGCTTGGCGGCAAGATTCGGGAGCGTATCGATATTTGTTACTGCACGGGCATGATGGAACCGGCTGAATTGAAGGAGAAAGCGCGCCAGGTGAAGGAGGAGGGCTACCGCACGCTCAAGACGAAGGGCGGCGTAGACGTCCTGAAGGATATTCGGCGCGCTCAGGCGCTGCGCGAAGCAGGCGGAGAGGATTTCGACATTCGCGTCGATATGAACCAGGGCTACGATACGCTGCAGGCGCTCCGGTATTTGCACGGCGTGGAAGAGCTCGGCCTGCAATATATCGAGCAGCCGATCGGCGTCAATAAATTCGACGATATGAAGTCGCTTCGCTCCCGGACGACGACGCCGATCGGCATTAATGAAGATTGTTACATCCCGAACAATTTGCTGCGAGCCGTTACGGAAGGCTGCATCGATGTCGCCGTCGTCGATTTCGAACCGCTCGGCGGACTGTCCGAACTGGCCCGCATCGCCGCGATCGCCCGGGAGGCAAAGCTGGCGCTGGCCCACCATTGCGGCTGGGATATGGGCGTCAAGCTGGCGGCCATCCTGCATGCGACCAGCGCGATGCCGGCGTTCAGCTATCCGATGGACAGCACGTATCAGGCGCATGGCGACGATGTATTGACCGAACGGATTCGTATCGCGGATGGCAGTTTCCTCGTACCCGAAGGGCCGGGGCTTGGCGTGGAAGTGGACGAGGAGAAACTTCAATTTTTAGCGGTGCAATAGGACGGTTCGATCATGCGAAGGAGGAGATGCTAGTGGGAGAATTTGCGGGCCGGCATGTCGTCGTCACCGGCGGAGCGATGGGGATCGGCCGCGGCATCGTGGAGAGTTTCGCCGCGGAGGGAGCTAGCGTCGTGTTCGCCGACCGCAACGGAGAGGCGGGAGCGGAAGCGTGCGAGGAGATTTGCCGTAACTCGGGCAATCCGCGGATCGCATTCGTGCAGGCCGATCTGTCGCAACCGGACGGAGTGAACGCGTTGGCGGCCTATGTGAATGAACGGTTAGGCCATGCCGATGTGCTGGTCAATAATGTGGGCGTCAATTTCCGCGGCGGAGATCTATTGCGGCATAGCGAGGAAGATTTCGCGAATACGTACCAAACCAATATTATGAGCGGCGTCCGCTGCATTCAAGCCTTCCTGCCGCGCATGCTGGAGCGGGAGCGGGGCTCCGTCGTCAGCATCTCTTCCACGATGGCGCTCGGGGCTCCTGGCTTCTCCGCCTATTCCTGGTCGAAAGGAAGCGTCGACACGTTGACGAGAACGCTTGCGCTGGAGTACGCCGCCGCCGGGATTCGCTTCAACGCGGTCGCTCCGGGCTTGGTCGCCACCCCGGCGACATTGCCGTGGATGGAAAGCCAGACCGATCCCGCGGGCGCGAAAGGGATTCCGATGCGACGGGCGGGGACTCCCCGTGACATCGCCGAGGCGGTGATGTTTCTGGCTTCCGATCGGGCGTCTTATATTACCGGTCAAATCTTGTACGTCGACGGCGGCTTATCCGTCGGGGAATAATGTGGGAAGATCGTTCATTCGTTTCTTGGGGCGGAGGGCGATCTTTTTTGCGTTATGCGTTCACGCTTAGGTCGGGGATCGCGGGCATGAGCCGAACTTGGGCCGGTTGTCACGACGCGCCGACTTCACTTTTCGAATGGGAGCCTCCTCTTAGCCGGAAATAGTGCATAAAAGTTCCTTATTAATACCCGCCAATCCGCTATTTTCGCGGATTCGCAGCGTGCGCGGCTCGTTTTGTACGATTATTCGTGCACCTTTGCGGGAATAGGGCTCAAATCGGCGAGTATGTATGAAATTTCGAACTAAGTCGACGGATTCGCAGCGTGCGCGGCTCGTTTCGTACGATTATTCGTACACCTTTGCGGGAATAGGGCTCAAATCGGCGAGTATGTATGAAATTTCGAACTAAGTCGACGGATTCGCAGCGTGCGCGGCTCGTTTCGTACGATTTTTCGTATACCTTTGCGGGATCAGGGCTCAAATCGGCGAGTATGTATGAAATTTCGAACTAAGTCGACGGATTCGCAGCGTGCGCGGCTCGTTTCGTACGATTTTTCGTATACCTTTGCGGGAATAGGGCTCAAATCGGCGAGTATGTATGAAATTTCGAACTAAGTCGATGGATTCGCAGCGAGCGGCACTCGTTTTGTACGATTTTTCGCATACCTGAGCAGGATTATCACTGGCGTTGCATTAACTTTTTTCGGCAATATTGAAACAGTTGTGCGGATTACCGTACGATTCCTTCACATTGGTTCTACCGCCTCGCTCCCAAGTTCGCGGACACCGAAGAAGCTGATTGTGACAAAACGCCCAATTTCGGACAGTTCGCGGACATACGATCCTCTATTCGCGGCAAAAACGTAAAAATAAGCCCTCCGACGAACGGATAACGGAACCAATGTCCGCCTAAACCGTGAATAAACGGTTTTGACGCAAAATAACAGCCGTACGGTCCGGATAGCAATTTCTCGATGCAACGCCGGTGTTACCGAGGCCGTATCGTTGATGAATTAGCGCCCGGCGATGTCTTAATAAGGCATATTCGTTCTCAAAACGGCAAAAGTACCGCCCCTTTCCACGGACCGGTTGCTTATGAGCCGAACGTTTTGCATAGATATCCGACGACATGGATGAGTGCTCTGGCGTTGATCCGTTGCTTGTCATGAAATGCTTTGCACGGTATGATGTACCGTTTGCTTGTCATTTTAGGCGTTTGCACGATGCGATAATTCGTTTACAATGGAGGAAAACAGCTTGCGCGGGAGCTGTTCCGGGAGGCGGGCGTATGGTTCAATACGATGGTGAGGAATATGCGGAGAAAGATTTTAGTCAAGCGGAGCTGCGAGACGGGGAATTGCGGAACTGCACGTTTACGCGATGCCGTTTTCGCGGCGCTCATTTGGAGGAAATATGGACGTCGGGCTGCCGGTTTATCGATTGCGATTTTACCGGGGCGTATTTGAACGCTTCGGTTCATGAGAGATCGGCGTTCACGAATTGTACGTTTGCCGGCGCCAATCTGTTTGTCTCCAAGTTCGAAGAATGCAAAATGGTCGGTTCCGATTTCGTTTCCGCCAAATTTGACGGCTTGACGATCCGCGGGGGAGATTGGTCGTACACAAACCTGCGCCATGTGAAGCTCTCTAAGCAACAATTGCGCGGCATCAAGCTGACCGAAGCGGATATGTACGAATGCGATTTGGAAAAGGCGGATCTGCGCGACGCCGACCTCTCTCGCGCCCGTCTAGGCAAAGCGAAAATGGCCGGCGCCGACTTGCGGGGAGCGAAGCTCGACGGGGTCGATTTCAAATCGTTCGAGATTAAGGGTGCGCGGCTGGATGCGGTGCAGGCCGTTTTGTTCGCCCGTTCTTACGGGGCGAAGGTGGAGTAGTTGTACCATCAAGGCGAAAAAAGATGTATTGCGAGTCCATTTCATTATTCGCGACCGTTGATGTAACTGGCTTTATTGCGCATATCGAAGGGGATGCCTCGCTATTCGAAGCGACCCGCACCGACCCGCGCTTCCTAGTTTGGCGCTAACGAAACTAACAATCCTTATTGGGCTCAAAAAGAAGACAATCTCATTCTAACGAAAGCACATATCGCTATTCATTGGAAATCGGCGGTCTTACCGGCTTTTTCCTCTCATTAGCGTGTTTCAATTTCGTTACGCGAGCAACAAGGCGATTTACAGGCGATTAGCGTGTCTATGTTTCGTTACCCCGCCCCGCGGGCCGTCAGCCGCCAAAGGTTTTATAAAAATGACTCTTTAGCAGGCTTTGCTGCAGCAACCGATCAACACAGGTGGAAAGATGCACAATTGCAGTTTTACGAATGGATGGTTTGAAAGGATGACTGCATTGCTTCGTCATCCTAGGCCGTTTTTAAAGTGATGCAACGGTAGCGGTTGCTCGAGCGAAATCCCCCTACCTCGACTTTTGTAGATGGACTTTAAGCATTAATTGTGCGGGGGAGCCAATCGCGTTGCATCCGTTATCAGATGTAGGTACAACGAATAGCATCAGTGCGAGAAAAGGGGCGGTAGCGAATGCTTAGCACTGCGGATTACATACGGCGGCTGGCCGAAACGTTCGCGGCGCATGCCGATCCGGATCAAGCGGCGGCGATGCGCGCATACATGAAGAACCAATTCGATTTTATCGGATTGAAAGCGCCGGAGCGGAAGGCATTGACGAAACAGTTCTATACCGAGTACGGGAGTCCGGCTGACGGTCAATTGCAGGACGTTGTAACAGGGCTTTGGGCTTTGCCCGAAAGGGAATTTCAAAATGTCGCCCTGGACATGCTGGAGCGACGGGTGAAAAAGTTGGACAAGTCGTATATCGGCCTGTTCGAAACATTAATAACGACCAAGCCGTGGTGGGATACGATCGATCCGATCGCCTCCAAGCTAATCGGTTCCTTCATGCTGAAATATCCGGAACTGATCGAAGATTATCCGGAGAAATGGATCGCATCGGGCGATATGTGGCTGCAGCGTACCGCTATTTTATTTCAATTGAAATATAAAGCGAAGACGAACGTCCCGTTGCTCTTCCGGTATATCGACAATTGCAGCGAGTCGCGCGAATTTTTCATTCAGAAGGCTATCGGTTGGGCGCTCAGGGAATACGCGAAGACGGATGCGGCCGCGGTTCGCCGGTTTGTCCAGGAGCGTCGCCTTGCGCCGCTTAGCCGAAGGGAAGCGCTGAAAGGAATGGCGGAGGAGTAAGCCGCGAAAAGAAGGGAGCAAGCGTGCACGAAGGGAAACGAACGGGGAAATGGCGTATGCGGATCGGCTTTGCAATGGTATAATAGAGGGACGAACATACGAACGTTTTCATATGGAGGAACGGTGTAAGCATGCTAGTAGCCGAAAGATACGAGCGAATCGTCCGCCTGGTCAATGAACGAGGCAGCATTCGGGTGAACGAGCTGAGCGAGCTGTGCGGAGTAACGGAAGAGACGATCCGCCGGGATTTGACCCGGCTTGAGCTGGAAGGGAAACTGCGCCGCAGCCACGGCGGCGCGGTTAGCGTTAGAACCGCCGCGGAAATTCCGCATGCCCAGCGGGAAATTATGAATATGGACGAGAAGCGCCAAATCGCGCAATATGCGGTTCAATATATCGCGCCGCGGGAGCGGATCATCCTCGACGCCAGTTCGACGGCCTGGTATATGGCGGCATTGATTCCGGACATCCCGCTGACGGTGTTGACCAACTCGATGAAAGTCGCGCAAGAATTAAGCGTCAAGGAGAAGATTGAAGTCATTGCGGTGGGCGGCCTGCTCTCGCCGGCTTCGTTATCATTTGTCGGCCCGTTGGCCGAACGTTCGCTTGAGCCGTACTTTGTGGACAAGGCATTCCTGTCTTGCAAAGGATTGCATTTGGACAAAGGCCTCAGCGAATCGAACGAAGCGCAGGCCAGAGTGAAGCAGAAGATGATCGAACAGGCCGGCCAAGTGATACTGCTTGCCGATTCCAGCAAAATCGGGGTGCAGGCGTTCACGAAAGTATCCGATTGGGAAGCCATTCACCGGCTGGTTACGGATCAGAACGCGCCTGACGGATTCGTTTCCGGCCTGCGTGAGCTCGGTGTAGACGTCGTGCAAATCGACGGGTAGACACCGCGACATGCGTTCGGCAGGTTCCCCGTCCGGGGGGTGCGAGCTTTCAGCGGTTATTTCCGTTTGAAAAGGAGCATCCTAAGCGAGGGTGGTATGGAATGAGCAGCAAAGAAAAGCGAATGAAACCGCATGAACCGACGATTGCGCCGGGGCTGGAAATGGACGAATTGAAAGAAAAGGCGTCGAAGGAAGAGATCGAACGCGGGGACTCCACATCGGTGACCAATTTGATTCTCGACCGTACGCCGGAAGATTAGAAGAACCGCCCAAGCGCGGTTCTTTCGCTTAGAGAGATCTTGGAATCGGATAGTATGTTGTATGAAATACAACATACTATCCCTTTATCATCAATTTTTTGTCTCTATATTGCAAAAAGTACAACATTTTCAGGTCAATTTAGCCAAAATGGCCTTTAAGTTGCAAATATGTTGTATATTTTACAGGCTACGGCTAAGGTTCGCCTTTCCGTCCCCGCATATGTTGTATTCTATACAACATGCACGCATGCGAGCAGGCCGGTCGGGATGAGCGGTACCGAGTTGAAACAGCACGGCGGCGAAACTCCATCATCCAACCGGCTTTGCCCGCAGCATGGCGAAACTCGCAGTACGGTGGAGAAACCCCATCATCCAATCGGCTTATCAACTGCCCGGCTTCGGTCCGCCCGGCTGCGTCGCGGAACCGCTCATCAACCGCCCCGCCGCCTCGCACAGCCATATATTCGCCACCCGCCCAGCTATTCGGCCCGCCCGGCCGCGTTGCGAAACCGCTCATCAACCGCCGCCGACCGCGCAGCTATATCCGCCACCCGCCCGGCTATTTCGGCCCGCCTGCTGCGTCGCCGAACCCATTATCCCTTATCCACGCCGTTCTGCTTCTCCACTTCCTTCATGATTCGCCACACTTTGATCATCTCCACCTGTTGTTCTTGCGGCGCGTCCAGAAAATCCCGGATAAACCGCTGCACTTCCGGGTTGTCATGACGCTCGAACCGGTAAGAGGCGGCTCCTTCGGCGATCTCTTCCGGCTGTTCGAGATAACCCGCCGCTTCCATCAATTGCCGGACCGAAACTTGGTTATCCGCTTTGGAAGCTAATTTATTGATTACGTTCGCGCTCGGAGCGTTGGCGACAAGCGACCGCATCAAACGGGAAATATACCCCGGGTCAACGCCGGTATCGACGCCGAACTTGTTGATCGACCGCTTGCCTTTCGCCTGCCCGAGCAGCGCGGCGAATTTTTCCTTATTAAATGACATCGGCATTCCCTCCGTATCTTCATATTACATGGGATATTGTCCGTGAGCAATATCATAACGGTATTTTTGCCGGAAAACAATGTCGTTAAAAAGCAACGAAAAAGATTGACTGTTGTTCGCAGACATGATATTTTAGTGTTGTTACCAGACAATGTTGGGGTTGGGGGCGGTAGCAAATGAACATCAATATTGACGCATTACGGCAACTTGCGGAGGAACGGAATTGGAGCATTCCCGAACTGGCAGCGCGGCTGAATGTGGAATACTCTTATTTGCACCGGGTTTTGAAAGGCGAGAAGAAAGGCGGAGGCAAGCTGTTCGCGGGCATTTACAACCTTTGCGTCGAAGAGGGGTTGCAGGCGGAACATTTTTTTGGCGGCGACAGAATATTGTCTACGAACAACGGCGAGTCGAAGGCATCGGCTTCCCGTTCGATCCACTCGCCCGTCACGCTCCACGAAGCGCTGCGGCTTGCCGCCGACTTGGCGGAGGATAACGAACGTTTGCTGCGGGAATTATACGAGAGGAAGGGGAAAAGAGGATGATCGACGCAATCGAGCCGAAGGAATACAGCAAACGGGCCGTACGTTTGGCGGTTCACTCGGAATGCGGCGACAGGCTGGTCGCGATCGCGAAGGAATGCGGACAACTCGCTCACGAGTTGATGCTGTACGGCAGGACGATGGACGAACTAGAACAGGAAATTATAGCGACGAGGCTGGCTTTGCTGCGCGCGGAACGGGACGACATCATCCGGCAGTATGCAGAAGTTTGAAACTACAGGGATCCACAATCGGGATGAGCGCGGGCGCTTGACATCGGCAATTCAACGGGAGTATAATTGTCTCGAATTCGAGATATATCTCGCAAGACTCGCAAGAAATGAGGAGCGTTATGAAGAAAGACGTATCGTTGGAGTTGTTCGTCGCTCTTTCCCGCGCCTATCAATCGGTCATGGAGCATGCGAAGCGGGACATACGCCGCCACTTTATCAACCCGACGGAATTTGCCGTTCTTGAACTGCTGTATCATAAAGGAGCGCATCCGTTGCAGCAGATCGGGGAGAAAATATTGCTCGCAAGCGGAAGCATCACCTACGTGGTCGGCCAATTAGAGAAGAAAGGCCTGCTCAACCGCAGGATATGTCCGGAGGACCGGCGCATCACCTTTGCCGAAATATCCGATCAAGGCCGGCAATTGCTGGACGATATCTTTCCGGAACATGAGGAAGCGATTCGCAAAGCGGTGCAAGGCTTGGACGATCAAGAGAAAGAGACGGCATTACAATTGCTGAAAAAGCTCGGGAAAGAAGCAAAAAAACAGTTGCAGTAATTTTTTTTCGATAATTATCTCGAATTCAAACTAATTACGATCCAAGGAGGGAACAACGATGCAATTTCGCTTATATCCGCCTGCGCTGCAAGGGAAAGGCGAATTCGACGGCGGCGCGATCGTAGAGCAGAAGCCGATCGGCTTCCCGAGGGAAGGATCGGCGGTCAAACGAATCGGCCCGCTATTTTATTGGGCATGGGCGCACGCGCCGCGCGAAGGCTTCATCGATTCCCATCCCCATCAGGCGTTTGAAATCGTAACTTATGTCATACAAGGCGAGGCGCATCACGGCGATTCGCTCGGGACGCAAAGCGTTGTCGGTCCCGGCGGAGCCCAAGTCATTCAGGCCGGATCCGGCGTGTACCATAACGAGCGGCTTGTCGGACCGGACGCCGAAATATTCCAGATTTGGTTTGAGCCTTCGATCCGCGATGCGCTGCGGCGCGACCCGACCTACCGCCAATATGAGGATGCGCAGTTTACGCGAACCGAACGGAAAGGCGCGGTCTGCAAGAAGGTGATCGGCGAAGGGTCGCCGATTGCGTTGGTTGCCGATGCGAATATGTGGGATGTGCGGATCGAATCGGGGGCGCAGTACGTTCACGAGCTCCCGGCGGGCCGTTCGCTCGCGCTATTGGCCGTTCGCGGCGAAGGGTCGATTGCCTCGCTGCCTGAAGGAAGCGGCGACGATTCGGAACAACATGCGGCGCGAACCGATTTCAAGCATCGCGATTTTGTCGTAGCGGACGCGGAAAGCGGCCGTTCGCTGATCATCCGGTCCGGCGGCGGCGAAGCGCTTCGGGCGATACTCATCGAAGTGCCGACCCGGGTCGATTATCCGCTCTATCCGAAACGGAATTAGCGCCTTCCGGACCAATATACCGGTACGAGCGACATTTATTCGTTTGAATTTCCTTATATAAGGATATTCTATAAAAAATACGCAAAAGGAGATTAGGAACATGTCTAACGTAAAACTGGCGATCATTTATTACAGCTCTACGGGAACGAACTACAAACTGGCGGAAATGGCCGCAGAGGGAGCGAGAGAAGCGGGGGCCGAAGTGAAAGTATTGAAGGTGCCCGAATTGGCGCCGGAAGCGGCGATCAATTCGAACCCGGCTTGGAAAGCGCATGTTGACGAAACGAAGGACGTTCCGACCGTAACGTTGGCCGACTTGGAGTGGGCGGACGCGATTATTTTCAGCGTACCGACTCGTTTTGGCGTCATGGCGGCGCAAATGAAGCAGTTCCTCGATACGACCGGCGGACTATGGTTCCATGGCAAGCTTGTCAACAAAGTCGTCAGCGCGATGACGTCGGCGCAAAACCCGCACGGAGGACAAGAGCAGACGATCATGTCCCTGTATACGATGATGTATCATTGGGGTGCGATCATCGCCGCGCCGGGCTATACGGATCCCGTCATTTTCGCGGCCGGAGGCAATCCGTACGGTACGAGCGTCACGGTCGACCAGAACGGCAACATGGTTGAAAACGTGAAAGATGCGGTCAAGCATCAAGCGAAGCGGACCGTAACCGTAGCCGGTTGGGTGAAAAACGGGCAGCAATAAGCCATAAGCCGGCGTCGTTCATGAACGCCGTTCGCGCAAGGCCAAGCAACATCGGCCGGGCGCAGCGGCGTTTTTTGCGGTTTGACATTTGAAGAAGCGTATGATAGTTTAATATTATTCGTAATTATTACGATTAAAATAAACAATAGGAAGGCAATAGCAATACCTTTTGCAGAGCCGTTCCTATTTTTTATCGCTATTAATCGTAATCATTACATATAAGGAAGGGGAATTCTGAATGGAATCATCGAAAATACCTGTCACCGTGCTGAGCGGTTACCTCGGAGCGGGGAAGACGACGCTGTTGAATCATGTGCTGAACAATCGGCAGGGGATGAAAGTGGCGGTGATCGTCAACGACTTGAGCGAAGTCAATATCGACGCGGATTTGATTCAAGGCGGAGGCGGACTCTCCAGAGTGGACGAGAAGCTGGTTGAAATGTCGAACGGCTGCATATGCTGCACGCTGCGCGAAGATTTGCTGAGCGAGGTGGAGAAGCTTGCCAAGGAGAAGCGTTTCGATTATATATTGATCGAATCGACGGGCGTCGGCGAACCGATCCCTGTCGCGCAAACGTTCACGTATATCGACGAGACGAACGGGATCGATTTGACGGCTTTTTGCCGCTTGGATTGCATGGTTACGGTCGTGGATGCGTACAATTTCTGGCATGATTACTCGTCGGGCGAAAGCTTGCTTGACCGGAAGCAAGCGGTAGGGGCGGACGATATGCGCGATGTGGTCGATTTATTGATCGATCAGATCGAATTTTGCGATGTGCTCGTATTGAACAAATGCGACAGCATCGACCCGGATCAATTGGAGGAATTGACCAAAGTGCTCCGAGCCTTGCAACCAACCGCCAAACTGATCTGCACCAACTACGGCCGAGTCGATCCGGCGGAAATTATGAATACGGGACGGTTCGATTTCGAGCGTTCCAGCACGTCGGCCGGGTGGATTCAGGAAATGCGGAAAGAACATCATACGCCGGAGACGGAAGAATACGGCATATCCTCGTTCGTTTACGAGCGGAGGCGGCCGTTTCATCCGGAGCGGCTCAGGTTATGGATGCATGATTGGCCGGAAGAGGCGGTGCGCGCCAAAGGAATCGTCTGGGTGGCGTCGCGCGACCGGTATGCCCAAACGATCAGCCAGGCGGGACATTCCATCCAGTTCGGTCCCGCGGGTTACTGGATCGCCTCCTTGCCGGGCAAGGAGCGGGAGGAGGCGCTGAAGGCTTATCCGGAATCGGCGAAACAATGGGATCCGGTCTTTGGCGACCGCATGAGCAAGGTTGTCTTCATCGGGGTGGAGATGGACAAGCCGCGAATGATCGAATCATTGGATCGTTGTTTATTGCGCGATGATGAGATGGATCTCGATTGGAGCCGATTCGAGGACAGGCTGCCTAATAGCGCGGAACTGTAATATCGAGCGTGCAATCCGGTCCGGACAACGCGAACAAGGCAGCCCCGGTACATCCGAGACTGCCTTGTTCCTGTTATTTCATAGGGAAATTAGAAGATCCAAGAGCGGCTTACGATAACGAGCAAGATGAACAGAACGAGAATGACACCCGTCGAAGTAAAGATTCCGCCAAATCCGCCGAATCCGCCGACTCCGCCGCATCCGGGACCGACACCGACACCTGCTACTGGGTATGACAATTGAATTCCTCCTTGCTTCATGATAGTTCTTTATTGTTGCATGTTATATTATGCCACGGGACAAAATACCGCTTGGGCCGCTGCTGTCGGCAATCCGCCTTTTTCGTACGCCATTGACGCGGGGACAAGCGCACGGGAGGCCGATTTGCCGCCCGTCCTGAATGAACGAACGGCAGTGGCTTTTTCGCGCGGTCAAGCTGCTTCTGGGCGACTGGTTGGATATAATAATAACAGCTAATGGCTGCGTGCAAAGGGGGATGCAGGATGGGAAAAAAAGCCGTTGTCGCGGGAGCTACCGGACTGGTAGGCAAGGAGTTGCTACAATTGCTCCTTTATTCGCCGGCTTACGACCGTGTCGTGATATTGGCCAGAAGAACGGCAAATGTGCAGCATGCGAAGCTCGTTGAGAAGACGATCGATTTCGAATCGTTTGCGGATACGGAATTTGCGGACGACTTCCAAGGGGCCGACGTATTCTGCACGTTAGGCACGACGATGAAAAAAGCGAAGACGAAAGAAGCCTTTCGCCGGGTGGATCGCGACTATCCGTATCGATTCGGCCGGTTGGCCAAGCAGGCGGGGGCCGGACAATTTCTGATCGTGACCGCAATGGGAGCCAAGCGGGACTCCGCCTTTTTCTATCATCAGGTGAAAGGCCAGGTCGAAGAAGATTTGATTGCGCTGCATTTGCCGGCGTTATATTTGTTCCGGCCTTCGCTCCTGCTTGGCAAACGGGAAGAGTTTCGTCTTGCCGAACGATGCGGCGGAGCCGCGGCCCAAGCGGCTTCTTTCGCGATGTTCGGGCCATTGCGCAAATATAAGCCGATCCATGCCCGTACGGTTGCGCAAGGAATGCTTGCGGCGGCGATGACGAACCGTCCGGGCACGCATCTGTACCAGTCCGACCAAATCGCCGCGCTTGCCAAGCGATTCGCGGAGCGCTAGTTCGCTACATTGAACCGAATATTGTAAAAAATATCTTTTAAATATAAATACAATGATTGCATGCATCTGTAAAATAAGAAGTAAAAAGAATTCGAGGATCTTGAAAGCGGCGCAAAACTCGATATAATGAAGAAAAAAGAAACGGGTGAGCGTGTGTTCGCAAATTTCGTACTAAATGCCGTACAACGGTTTCGCAACCGCAGCATCCGTTTTAAGCTGCTCTTGTATTTTGTCATCATTATTTTAGTTTCCATCGTGACGCTGGGCGCGGTCGGGACTACATTATACAAACGATCGATGGAAGAAACGGCGAATGAACATACGATCCAAATGATGGGGCAGGTCAAACACAACATCGTTCATTATTTCTCGGAAATGGAAAATATTTTGGATTACATTACGCATCAGCGCGAAGTCGTCTCTTTTTATCGAATGAACGGGCTGGACGAAGCGGCGCAAGCCCGGAATCGAGCCGAGGTGCAAGGCGTTATAGCGATGTACGAGAACAATCACCCGGAAATTGCCGGGATATTGCTCGTGAACGAGGCGGATCAATTCGTTAGCAACAAATTGGAGAAAATCGTGCGCGATCCGCTGACCAGCGAAGCTTGGTACCGGGAAACGGTGCGTCATTCGGACGAACTGCGGCTGATCAGCAAGCCGATCGGCAGAAATTTGAAGACAGAGTACAACTACAGCGCCGATCAGGTGCTATCTTTCGTCAAAGCGGTGAAGGATCCCGAGACGGGATCCGTGCTCGGCGTCGCGCTGCTGGATTTGGAACTTAGTGTGATCCAAAGAACGATCGAATCCGTCTCCTTGGGGAAAAGCGGGTTCGTCTATATTACGGATCAACAAGGCGGCATCGTCTATTCCCCGGTCAATCCCGCGGTGTATCGCATACATCCGGATTGGTTAGAAAGCGGTTACATCAATATGGTCAAAACGATTCATAACCGGTCCTATCAAATTATGCAAAACCGGTTTGAAGATATTCACTGGAAAATTGTCGGCGTCTTCCCGCTCGACGAGTCGCAATCCGTTGTCGTCAAGCTGCAGTTGTATACCGTTGTCGTCGTCCTGATTACGCTGTTGATGGCGGTTATGATTTCATGGTTTTTTACCAATTCCATCATCAATCCCGTCCGGAAGCTGCGCAGTCTCATGAAGCGGGTGGAGGAAGGGGAGATGCAGCTGCGGTTTCATATCCGCTCCAAAGACGAAATCGGCCAACTCGGGCATAGCTTCAACAAAATGGTGCAAGAAATCGAGCGTTTGATCCAACTGGTGTATACGGAGCAGAAGGAGAAGCGCGAAGCCGAGCTGAAAGTGCTGCAGGAGCAGATCAAGCCGCATTTTTTGTACAACACGCTCGACACGATTCAATGGATGGCCCAAGACCGGAAGGCCGACGACATTGTGGAAATGGTCGGCGCTTTGACGAATTTGTTCCGCATCGGGCTAAGCAAAGGCAAAGAAACGATTCGGCTTGCGGAAGAACTGAAACATGTGGAAAGCTACTTGATTATCCAGATGGCGCGGTACGAAGGGAAGCTCAGTTGCCGGATCGAGGCGGACGATGAACTGATGGATTGCACCGTACTGAAACTTATTTTGCAGCCGCTCGTGGAAAATGCGATTTATCACGGCATCAAGATGAAAAAAGGAAAAGGCATGATTCGGATCGAAGCGGTCAAACGCGAGGAGAGATTGGTATTATCCGTCGCCGACGACGGGGTAGGCATCGATGCCGGAGCTCTCGCGCGAATCAACGCCGGCTTGAAACATGCCGGGAACCCGGAATATAAGAGCGGCTACGGGCTGTTTAACGTGAACGAGCGAATTCGCCTCACCTACGGCGCTGCGTACGGGATCGAAGTGGAGAGCGAATACGGACAAGGTACCCGAATCAACGTATCGTTGCCGCTGATGCGTGACGGAAACGCAAGCGTATCCATGGAATGAAAGGAGGAAGGACCCATGTGGAAATTGGCCATTGCCGACGATGAACCGAGAATTCGCCGCGGTTTGACGCAGGTGCTGCCATGGGAAGAGCTGGGCATTGAGCTGGTTGGAGAAGCGGAAGACGGGATAGAGGCGCTGGAGCTTGCCAAGGCCGCCAAGCCCGATCTGATGTTTGTCGATATCAATATGCCGTTTCTGGACGGATTGTCTTTCATCGAGCGCGTGCAGTCGGAACATCCATGCCTCATTATCGTCATTACCGGGCACGATGAGTTCAAATATGCCCAGCAGGCCGTAAAGCTGCAAGTATTCGATTACATATTGAAGCCGGTGTCGAAGAGCCATTTGAAGGAGACGGTCGATAAAGCGCTGCAAACGTTGGAAGACCATAAATTCAAGGAGGAGCATCGGTCTTGGGCGAATAATCAATTGCAGAGCAATTCTCTTCTTATCCGGGACACTTTTCTGCGCAAATGGGTGCACGGTTTGACGACGCCCGAAGAAGCGGCCCGGAACATCGAATTTTTGCAACTGCCGATTACCCCCGCCACGCGAATGTCGTTGGTCAAGGTCGTGCAAAGTACGGACATCGGCGCGGCCAAGCGGGAATGGAGCAAAGAACTGCTGGAGTTCGCCTCCAAAAATGTGATCGAGGACGTGCTCGGCAATAAAGAAACGAACATTGTGTTCCATGACGAGAAGGGACAAATTGTCATACTGGGGCCCGACATGCCGGAGTGCGACTGGTTCGAGCTGTATGAGCGGATGCAAAGCCAAATTGAACGAATATTGGGGAAAATAGCGGTCTGCGCGGGTAAAGTTATAGGTGAGGACGATCGGGCCGCCGATGGGACCTATCGCGAGCTGATGCAGGAGATTGCGGTGAAAGGAAGCTATTCCCCGGTTGTCATGCTGGCCAAAAAGGTGATGGAGCAAGCGTACGCCATGCCGAATCTTACGCTGCAGGATGTGGCCGATCAAGTGCGGGTCAGTCCGGCTTATTTAAGCAAATTGCTGAAAAAAGAAGTGGGGCTTTCCTTTATCGATTATTTGACCAAGATGAGGATTCAACGGGCGATGCTGTTCATGAACGATCCGGGTTATAAAGTGTATGAAATTGCGGAGAAAGTCGGGTACAACAGCCAGCATTATTTCAGCAACGCGTTCAAAAAAATAACCGGCATCTCTCCGATGTCGTACCGCAAAGGGAACCGGACATGAGAAGCGCGATCGTCAAGGCGGCGCTGCTTGGTATCGGTCTGTTGGCGCTGCTGATCGGATTGTATTCGTACGGTACCGTCGGCCAAAGGGCCAAGAGTGCGGAAGACGAAGTCAAATATTTGATCGGCGTGTCCCAGCCTAATCTCGTCGAGCCGTGGCGCGTCATGATGAACGAGGAGATTAAGCGGGAGGTTGAGAAGCATGCCGATCTTCGCGTCATCTTCACCGACGCCGCGAACGACAGCCGCCAACAGGCGGACGATGTTCGCAAGCTGATGGGCTATGGCATCGATTTGCTTATTATTTCATTGGACGATCCGGTTATGCTCACGCCCATCGTTACGGACACGTTCCGCAACATTCCGGTCATCGTGCTCGGACGGGGCGTAACCGGGTACGATTATACGTTATATATCGGCACGGATAACCGCTTGATCGGCAGCAAGGCCGGCGAATACGCCAAGCAATTGCTTGACAACGGGAGCGGCAAACGAATTATCGAGATCAAAGGCTTGCAAGGGGCGCCGACCGTCGAGGAACGAAGCGCCGGATTCCATGAGGCGCTTGCGGATCGGGAAGACATCCGGATCGCCGCCTCGATCTATGCCGATTGGCAGCGGGACAAATCCGAAGACGAATTGAACGAATTGCTGGCCGATCATGCCGATGTCGATTTAATATTCGCCCATAACGACGCGATGGCTTTGGGCGCCTCCAAGGCGCTGGCGCATCATCGGATTTCCGGCGTGACAATTATTGGCGTCGACGGCGTCAACAGCGATAACGGCGGATTGCAGCTCGTCAAGAACGGGGTGCTGACCGGCACGTTTACGAGCCCTACCGGCGGCGGGGAAGCGATACAATATGCCGTAGACATTTTAAATGAAGAGAAAGGAATTCCGAAAAAAGTTATACTGCGAAGCCATCAAATTACAGCCGATAACGCGGAGTCGTTTGAACGCAAAACGGCCGTTTCCGAGGTGAAGCCGAGACGCGGGATCACGGATCACCGTCCGATTCGAATCGGCTTTGCCCAGGTAGGAACGGAGAGCGGTTGGCGGCTCGCGCATACCAAATCGGTCATCTCCGCGGCCAAGGAAGAGGGCATCGAACTATTATTCGAAGATGCGGATCAACAGCAGGAGAAGCAGATCGAATACATACGAAAGTTTATTGCCGAACGGGTGGATATCATCGTCTTCTCGCCCGTCATCAAGACGGGTTGGGATGAGGTGCTGCGGGAAGCGAAAGAGGCCGGCATTCCGGTCATTCTCTCCGACAGGGAAGTCAAGGTAAGCGACGACTCGTTGTGGACGGCCTATATCGGCTCCGATTTTACCGAAGAAGGCCGCCGCGCCGCACGGTGGCTAGTGCAGGAGCTCGCCGATGCGGAGGGCGGCGTCAATATTGTCGAGCTTCAGGGGACGAAGGATTCCGGACCGATGGCAGGCCGCAAACAAGGCTTTGAAGATATTATCGCCCAAGACGGGAAATACCGGATCGTCGATTCGTTGCAGGGCGATTTTACGTTTATCAGCGGGAAAGAATTGATGCATGAAGCGTTGAAGAAGCATGGAAGCAATATCCATGTCGTTTACGCGCATAACGACGATATGGCTCTCGGGGCGATCGAAGCGATCGAGCATGCGGGGCTGCGCCCCGGCAAAGATATACTCGTCATCTCGATCGATGCGACGAAGGCGGCGCTCAAAGCGCTCGCGGCCGGCAAGATGAATTTTGTCGTGGAATGTACGCCGCTGCTCGGGCCGCAATTGATGAAGGCCGTCAAAGATTACATGGCCGGCAAGGAACTGCCGATGAAGATCATTACTTCGGAAGGCGTGTTCACGCAAGAAACCGCCAAGCGGGAGCTGGCGAACCGGGAGTATTAAATAGGATCGGCATCCTGCCGCAATGATGCGGAATCTCGCAACTTTTCACCCATTATTGCAAATACATTCCGCAGGTTTCCAGTTATAATAAACACAAATCAGAGTAAGCGAGGGTTCTAATTGAATTAGAGCCTTCTTTTACACCTGTTATGATACAAAATGTATCGAAAAAGACGGGTTTTTGTCGAAATTGATACATTGATGCTATATGAATGATTGTTGATCGTTATTTTCATAGAAAAGGTCGGCAAAAGAAAGGAAGGCGGATCGATGAAACGCTGCGTCTGGCCGGGATTCGTTAAAGGAGGTGCATGGAGATGTAACGTCAAGGCGCGATTGGAACGCCCGCAACATAACATTTGAAAGGAGAGAACTGCATTGAACAAGAAAACGGTGTCGATCATGTTGGCTTTTCTCATGTTGATTTGCCAAGCGTTCAGCGCTTCGCTGGCATTCGCGGCCGAAGAGGATCAATTATCCGGCGGCGAGAAAAACGGGTTGAAAGCGGAGTATTATATTACGTCCGGGAGAGACAAATTCGATTTTAAAGAGCTCAAGATGACGACGGTGGACTTGAATATCGATTATCCGAATTTGAAGCCGATTTTAAAAGCGTTTACCGGTCAGGATGAATACAATACGGTTCGCTGGACAGGGAAAATCGCGGCGCCCGCTACGGACGATTATACGTTTTACCTGCTCGGCGACAACGGATTCCGGCTTTGGATCGACGGCAAATTGGCGATCGACCATTGGGTCGACGATTGGGACAAGGAGCAAAAAAGCGCTCCGATCCGTATGGAAGCCGGAAGGAAATACGATTTCAAGCTGGAATATTTCCAGAACTTCGGCGGCGCCCACCTTTCCTTGAAATGGTCAGCCGCGAATTTGGCGAAGGAAATCGTGCCGCCGGGGGCGTTTGTTTTGCCGGACGGATTCGTGAATCACGGTCCCGCATCAAGCCGCATTCTAGAGGACGGGGTGCATGCGGAGCTTCGTTTCGCCGGCGGATTGAATCCGGTTCCGGCTGACGCGGCGCGGCATTTCACAGTGGTGGCCGGCTTGCGCAACCATACGCCGACAAGCGTGTCGCTTAAACCGGACGATCCGTCCGTGTTGACGCTGCAATGGGATATTCCCGTCTATAAGAAAGACAATGCGGTCATGATTACTTACGACGGGAACGGGGGCATCGCGAGACAAGACGGAGAGCGGTTAGGCACGTTTATCGCCCCGAAAGTGGAGAACGGATCCGAGTTTATGATCGAATCTCCATGGGCGCAGCAAGTGGATAAGAACAATGTGCTGCCGGAATATCCGCGGCCGCAGCTTGTTCGCGACAAGTGGATGAACTTGAACGGCGAATGGGAATTCGAGAGCGGCAGCAAGCAGACGGAGCTGCCTTCCGGCAAAACGTTAAGCGAGACCATTCTCGTTCCGTTCGCGGTCGAGTCGAAGCTATCCGGCCTGGAACGGCATGAGGAGAAGATGTGGTATAAACGGCAATTTACCATTCCCGCGGATTGGAGAGGCGAGCGCGTCAACCTTCACTTCGGCGCCGTCGATTTCGAGGCGACCGTCTATGTCAACGGACGGGAAGTCGGCAGCCACCGGGGCGGATATACCGGATTCAGCTTCGATATTACCGATTACTTGAAATCCGGCGCCAACGAGCTGATCGTCAAAGTGTACGATCCGACGGACAAAGGCGGCTACACGATCGGGAAGCAGCGGCTGGCGCCGGAAGGCATCTGGTATACGCCCGTCTCCGGCATTTGGCAGACCGTATGGCTGGAGCCCGTACCGAAAGCGTCGATCGCCAAGCTCGATATGACGCCGGTGCTTGCCGACGAATCGTTGAAATTGAAAGTGACGGGAAGCAAAGGCGCGAAGAACGAGAAGGTGGAAGCGATCGTTCTGAAGGAAGGGGAAGAGGTTGCCCGCGCGACGGGACGATTAGGGGAAGAGCTTTCGATCCGGATTCCGAATCCCCGCTTATGGTGGCCTGACGATCCGTTCTTGTACGATTTGAAAGTCAATCTGCTGCACGGATCGAAGAAGGTCGACGAAGTGGCCAGCTACTTCGGCATGCGCGAAGTGAAGCTCGGCAAAGTCGACGGCATTACCCGTCCGCTCATTAACGGCAAGTTTATATTCCAGCTCGGCCCGCTCGATCAAGGCTATTGGCCGGACGGATTATATACGGCGCCGACCGACGAGGCGCTGAAGTTCGACATTGAAACGGTCAAAAACCTGGGCATGAATATGATTCGCAAACATATGAAGGTCGAGCCGGACCGTTGGTTTTATTGGACGGATAAGCTCGGAGTCGTCGTATGGCAAGACCAGGTAAGCAAATTCGGAGACTCGGCGGACAACAGAGCCCAGTTGGAGCAAGAGTTCAAAGAAATGATCGATCAATTCCGCAATCATCCTTCTATCATTGTTTGGACCGTCTTTAACGAAGGCTGGGGACAGTACGATACCGAGCGGTTGACGAATTGGGCCATGAATTACGATCCGACTCGCCTCATTAACAATGCGAGCGGCTGGACGGACAAGAATGTCGGCCATCTCATCGATATGCATAATTACCCTGCCCCGAATTCGCCGCAGCCGACCGATACCCGCGCCGCGGTGTTAGGGGAGTACGGGGGATTGGGCTTGAAAGTGCCGGGCCACGAATGGAACTCGAACGTGTTCAATTACGAGGAGCAGAGCAGCGTGAAAGCGTTGACGGACCGGTATATCAGCTTTATTAACCGGCTCAAGGAACTGAAGGAAAGACCGGGGTTAAGCGCCGCCGTCTATACGCAAACCACGGATGTCGAGATGGAAATCAACGGCTTGCTCTCGTACGACCGCAAGGTGGAGAAGGCGGAGTTCGCGCGGCTTGCCGAAGCGCACAGGGAATTGATCGGCGACTATAACGCTTCCGATTTGAGGGCGGAAATCTCCAAAGCGCAAGCGGAGCTTGATCGGGCGGTCATCGGCGATAAGCCGGGACAATATCCGCAATCGGCCGCGGACGAACTGCAAAGCGCCGTCGATGCGGCCCAGGCGGTAGCCGATAACGCAGGCGCGACCCCTGAAGAGATCGGGCAGGCGATCGAACGATTGCAAGCCGCAGTCAAAAAGTTTAAACAAAGCGTCATTGTAACGGCGCCGACGATCCCGGCCCAGGCATGGGTGGATCATTTCGACGAAGCGACGCTGCACGAGTCATGGAACGTCTACAATCCGGATGCGGAAGGGTGGACCTTGACGGAACAACCCGGCCATTTGCGCATCAAAACGCAAAAAGGCGAGACGCATGAAGGATCAAATACGATTAAAAACGTATTTTTACGCGATGTGCCCGGGGAGGATTTCGAAGCGACCATGAAAGTGACGGCGCCCGTCCGGAAAAATTACCAGCAAGCCGGTTTGATCGTCTGGCAGGATATCGACAATTACGTAAGATACGGCCATGTCTGGGATACGACGGGAGCGAACGGGTATAGCCTGGAAACGGCCAAGGAAATCAACCGCAAATATACGAAAGCGACGAATATGGCGAAGCATCCGGGGACGGATGAAGTATACATGAAAGTGAAGAAGTCCGGAAACGTATATACCACCTACTTCTGGAACGGGCTGGAATGGCAGCAAGCCGCCGATCCGTTGACGGCCGATCTGAACGGCATTCAAATCGGATTATACGCATTTTCCTCCTCCGACGGGGAGTCGATCAATGCGGATTTCGATTACTTTACAATTCAATCGCCCAGCGCGACGAAGGAATTGACGATGACTTTGCAAGGCGCCGGTACGGTGAAGAAGGACGATTCGTTTACGGTGCGACTGGGCGTCGCCAACGTGGCCGACAGCATTTACGCTTCGGACATTACGGTGAATTATCGCGCCGATCTGTTCGAATTGACGGAAGTGAAGCCGGTATCCGAAGGCGTCCAAATCATCGATCGGGCCGATAACGGAACGGGCGCCGTTCGTCTGGTGCTGGCGAGCATCGGGCAAGACAACGCGATTACGGGAGACGCGCAGTTGGTGAATCTCGTATTTAAAGCGAAGGGCGAGCCCGACTCGTCGGGAAACATATCGGTGATCAGAGCGATACTGGCTAATGGCGAAGGGGTCGAGAAGGAAGCGGCTTCCGCCGAATTGAGCGTACGCATCGAGAGCGGCAGCGGCGGCGAAGGTTCGGACGGCGACCTTAACCGTGACGGCAAATTCACGATCGGCGACTTGGCGATTATGGCGAGCCATTACGGCAAGGATAGCAGCAGTCCGGATTGGGCGATTGCCAAAGCGGCCGACTTGAACGGCGACAACAAAGTCGACATCGAAGATTTGGCGATATTGGCGCGGAAAATTTTGAACCCATAGAACGGGGAGAAGTCTCTCTTAAAAGGCCAAGGCTTATTCTTGGCCTTTTTTGCCGTGCATGCGAGAGGCCAGGACTTTGTGATTATTTTTACATACTCTAAGGGGCCGTTATGATACGATTTGTTCGAAATCATTCCTGCAAATCAATATGCGACAAACGGGAGGAGTCATAATGAAGAAATGGTCTATTTTATTGCTCATCGGTGCGATGATGCTTGCATTGCTGGCAGGCTGCGGCGCCCAAAACGGCGGAGAAACGGCCCCGCCGGAGAAAGATACGCCGACGACGGATGAGCAACCGGCGCCGGAGGTTGAAAGCGGAGCCTATGCGGACGGTATCTATTTTGCGCAAGAAGATCAATTTTCCGAAAAATCCGGGTGGAAGTACATGGTGCTGCTAACGGTGCAAGACGGGAAAATTATCGAAGCCAATTGGACGGGTGCCCACAAAAACGGCGGTCCGGATAAAAAGGAATCTTCCAAATCCGGCCAATACGGCATGAAAGCGGGCGGCGCGCAATCGGAGTGGCATGAACAGGCGGAATTAATGGAGAAGGCTCTCATCGAAAAGCAAGATCCGAAAGCGATTGCGGTAAAAGAGGACGGGAAAACCGACGCGGTTTCCGGCGTGTCCATAACTGTGAAAGAATTCACAAGTTTGGCGGAAAAAGCGCTGGCCGCAGGCCCGACGCAACCCGGTCCGTTTAAAGACGGAGCGTATCATGCGGAAGGCAAAGAGTTTGACGCCAAATCCGGCTGGAAAGGGACGATGGATCTTACGGTCGTAAACGGAACGATCGTCGCGGCGAACTGGGATGCGGTGCATAAGGACGGCGGCGATACGAAGAAAAAACAATCGGCGGAAGGCAAATACGGCATGAAGGCGGGCGGGGCTCAATCCGAATGGCATGAGCAAGCGGCCATCATGGAGCAAGCCTTGCTTGACAAGCAAGATCCGAAAGCGATCGCCTTGAAGGAAGACGGGACGGCCGACGCGATATCCGGCGTATCGATCCATGTAGGGGAATTCGTGCAATTAGCCGAGGAAGCGTTGGCGAACGCGAAGTAACGCAAGACGAAAACGGGGCTTGATCCAATAACGGGGTGAACTGCATGAAAAGAATCGTTGTACTGGGCGGCGGTTACGGTGGCGTGCTGACAGCGAAGAAATTGGCGAAAAAATTTAAAAAAGATGCGGATATCAGCATTACCTTAATCGATAAAAAACCTTATCATACGATGCTGACGGAACTGCATGAAGTGGCGGCGTGCCGGGTGCCGGAAGAAGCGGTGAAAATCGACTTGAAGCAAGTGTTCGCAGGACGTAAAGTCGACGTCGTACTGGATGAAATTACGAATATCGATTTTCAGGGCCGCAAGCTGGAATCCAAACGCAGTACGTACGCTTACGATTACCTGGTTGTCGGAACGGGTTGCAAGCCTACCTTCTTCGGCATTCCCGGCGCCAAAGAACACGCGTTTACGTTATGGTCGTTCGAGGATGCGGTCCGGCTCAAACTTCAGGTCCGGCAAATGTTTAGGGATGCGGCTTTGGAAACCGATCCCGAGAAGCGCCGGACATTGCTGACATTCGTCGTAGTCGGCGCCGGATTTACGGGGATCGAGCTGATCGGCGAATTGGCCGAGTACCGTGAAGAATTATGCCGGGAATTTCATATCGACGAATCCGAAGTGCGGCTCGTCGTGGCCGATATGGCGCCGAAAATTTTGCCGATCTTGCCGGACAGCCTGATTCGCAAATCGGAACGATATTTGCGCAAAAGGAATGTTGAGATCATTACCGGCACGCAAATTACGGGCGTCAGGGAGGATGCGGTCTGCCTCGGCGAGAGCGGCGAATTGAAGGCGGGCACGATCGTATGGACGGCCGGCGTCGAAGGCTCGGAATTGGTGGGCAAATTGGATGTCCGGCAGCAAGGCCGCAAGCGAATCGTGACGAACGATAAACTGCAAAGCGTCGATCATGAGAACGTGTATGTCGTCGGAGACAACATTTTCTACATTCCCGAAGGGGAAGAGCGCCCTGTGCCGCAGATGGTGGAGAATGCGGAGCATTCGGCCGGATTGATCGCTCACAACATTGAGGCGGATATCCGGAAAGGGCGGCATAAATCTTACAAGCCGTCGTTTCACGGCACGATGGTTTGCATCGGCGGGCGCTACGGCGTTGCCTATATCGGAACGCCGAAGACGAAGGTGAAGTTAAGCGGATTTTTCGCTATGTTTTGCAAGCATTTCATAAATATCGTCTATTTTTTGCAAGTGCTCGGCTTTCACAAGGTTTGGAACTATGCGATGCATGAGTTTTTCCATGAGAACAACCGGCGCAGTTTCGTCGGAGGGCATTTGGCCAAACGTTCGCCGAATTTCTGGCTGTTTCCGCTGCGCTTGTTCGTCGGCTATATGTGGCTGTCGCAAGGTCTCGACAAGCTGGGCAAAGTATGGAAGGATCCGACGAACATTTTCCTGATCCCTCCCAAGGCGGTGGACGGAACGACGGCGGCTTCGCAGGCGATAGATTCCGTAACGCAAACCGTAGACGCGTCGTCCGCGGCTTCGGCGGTAGAAAGCGCGGCGACGGCCGTGAAGGCTCTGCCCGTGCCCGGGTTCATCGAGCAGATGGTGAAGTGGAGCATGGATACGTTCTTCTATACGGCCGACGGGGGCTACACGACGCTTGCCGTCATCTTTCAAACCGGTATGGTGCTCGGCGAGATCGTCTTCGGCGCGCTGCTTATATTAGGGTTATTCACGGCCGTTTCGTCAATTGGAACGATTGCGATGGGGCTGATGATATGGACTTCGGGCATGGCGCCGTACGAAATGCTTTGGTACTTGGCCGGGGGCGTCGCGTTGATCGGCGGATCGGGCAGCACATTGGGCCTTGATTACTATGTCTTGCCTCACTTGCAAAGATGGTGGAAGAGAATCCCTGTCGTCAAGCGTTGGTATCTGTATACAAAGTAAAGGTTTGGTTTGCCGGATGTTGTTTGCAAATTCGGGCGAGGAGGGCTTGCCATGGAACATGGGCTCATTCAAGACACGATTGCGACGGTGCAAAGACATATCTCGCCGGAAACGTCCATTCGATTGGAAACGTCCGTAAACTTGCTGCCGGATATGGCGGCGCTGATTCGCGCCTGCGAAGCGGACCGTCATCGGCAAATCCATTTGTTGGGCAGTTATCTGCTGGTACGTATGGCCATGCGCCGGCATGCCGGATTGACGGCGAGCGATCCCGACTTGACCGAACGGATATTGGACGGCGATTACTTGCTGGGCTGTTATTACGATTGGATATGCCGCGCGGAAGAGTTCGACCTGCTCGCCTGGCTTGCGCCTGTCGTTAAAAAACTGCAGATTCGCGCCGTCTCGGGCAAGGCGGGGGAGCATTTGCTGGATGAGGCGTATCGGACGTTTTTGATGCGGCAGGCCGGCGTCCTGCCCAAACCGGCTTCGGCTTCGGCTGCGGGCAAGGTGATTGCGTATGAAACTGCATGAGGCGCTGCGTATTCAACTGGAGCCGATCGACAAGGAAATGATCAATATCGTGAAATACGATGCGGATGTGCCGCGGAATTCGCCCATTGTGCGAAGCGTCACGGAGCTCATCCGGGCGGGAGGGAAACGGCTGCGCCCGGTCATGGTCGTCGTGGGCAGCCGGTTCGGTCCCGGGCGTCCGCAACGGAAGACGATCCGTTTCGCGGCATTTACGGAATTTATCCACGCCGCCTCGCTGATTCACGACGATATCATCGACCGTTCCGCGATGCGGCGCGGAGAACCCGCTTTGCATGTCAAAATCGGCGTGAACGAGGCGGTGCATGTCGCCAATTATATGATGGCCCGCTCGGTGGAGTTATTGTCGGAATACGAAGGCAAGGATAATCCCTATATTCGCAAGCTGTCAGGCGTTCTTACGACGAAGCTCTGTTTGGGCGAGTATCAGCAATTGAACAGCCGGTTTCAGTTCGATTTGCCGTTGGAGCGTTATCTGGAGAAGACGAACAATAAAACGGCGCTGTTAATGGCTACCTGCCTTCAGGTTGGCGCCAGTTCTTCCGGGGCCGATGCGCAAACCGCCGACCTGCTGTACCGGTTCGGAGAATGCGTCGGAATGGCCTTTCAAATCCGCGACGACGTGCTGGATTTTACCGCATCGCCCGAATCGCTCGGCAAACCGGCGGGTAGCGATTTACGGAACGGCAACGTGACGTTGCCCGTTCTGTATGCGCTGGAAGATCCGCGGCTTGGACCGCGCATCCGCTCGCTGAACGCCGCATCGCCCTTGGCGGAATTTGCCGCGGCGGTACGGCTGATCGCCGGGAGCGAAGCGATCGATCGATCGCTTCAACTCGCCGAATCGTATTTGCAGCAGGCGGAGGGGATGATTCGGAAGCTGGGTCGTTACCCGGCGCATCGAGACTTGGAAACATTGCTGCGTTATTTTGCCGCCGGGAAACCGGAGCGGGCGCGTCTCCGACAATAGATTGCATTGTTCGGAGTAACGTACGGCCCCTCCGGTTTCTCTTCTGTTCACTATCCCATCGAGTCAGAAATGCTGCCCTCGCTCATCCTATTCCGTCGAAGCCCGTAATGGAAATTCTCTTGGCACGATCGCAATGAATTGGACTGAACACCTTACCATTATAGATTTGAAACCCTCTTTCCGCTATCCCCTTGACTCAGAAGCAACTGCGCGAATGAATGTCCGGGCTCGGAGGTACAAGCGATCATCCCATAAATGTCGTGGCTCGGAGCTACAATCACCCATTCCATAAATGCTGGGATATTGCGAACGGTTTTGACGTAGAAAACGTAGCAGAAAATAATGTGATTTTTCGCATACAAAACTGCATCAGGGCCTGAAATCGCGATTTATGTATGAAATTTCGAACAATATCGTCGGATTCGAGGTCAAGTCCATTATTGTGTGTAAAATGATCCTCGTTGAGATTGTGCTAGCCAATCCGAACTACTTTTGAATCACCTTTTTTCCTGGTCTTGCGCCATTCGAGGAACTCTGCCATATCGAAATATTT
>NZ_CAKKLI010000017.1:0-95979 GCF_918697855.1 Paenibacillus sp. CECT 9249
ACTTTCGTCGATACGCTTCTACGTACAGATTTCGCCATACGTAGGTATCCTAGCTACGCGGGGGCTTGGCCCTTCCCGCGACCGGACTTTCACCGGCTAGAAGATGCGTGCTTAGCTGGGCACGCCGCAAAAAAAAGGTGCAGAAGCAAAAGCGCTTCTGCACCAAACCTTATTGTGACAACAGCTCCAACAATCTCAGGATACTGGTGACCGCTTCCGCGCGGGTCAGCGTCTCATTCGGCGCGAAGAGATTGCGATCGCGACCGTGAATGATGCCCATGATACGAACCTCTTCCACGTAACTTTTCGCCCATGCCGGAATACGGGCATCGTCTGCAAATCGGGTGTGCGTATGGTCGGTCAACTCCGCTCCTGTTGCTCTTGCGATCATCACCGCCATTTCCACACGAGTGACCGGGCGACCAGGTCGAAATGTTCCATCTTCATATCCTGAAACAATGCCTGCCCTTGCCGCCAAATCAATCGCTTGCTTTGCCCATTCGCCAATTTGCTCCCCGTCCGCAAAAGCAGGCGCATCGCCTCCCGCTTCTCCTTCCAGCCGCAAGGCACGAACGAGCATCAACGTAAATTCAGCGCGGGTGACGGCATGATCCGGTCTAAACGTACCGTCAGGGTATCCGGCAATGATGCCTTTTGCATAGGCTTCCTGAATGAACGGCTCCGCCCAATGACCCGCAATATCCGCAAATAACGGCTCCGGGGAAGGCGGGTCCGGCATCTCCTCTTGCATACGTTCCACGGTGATGGAATACGTTCTGCGCGTTCCGTCTTCTGCAGTGACCACGATGTCAATGATATCCGTATCCGTGTGCAAGGGGATGCGAATGCTTCCCTGATCACTCCGGACTTGCCGACCATTCACGCTGATTCCAGCCTGATGATGTGCAGCACGGATCGTGAGCTGGATGCTGTCAGCATCATGCGGGATCAAAGCCTTGTACGTCGTAATGTCCCCCGAAAATTCCGGTATCAACGCGCCTTCTGACAAGATGAGCTCCCTCAGTGTTGCATTGCCGGAGCGGATATAGACAGGCGGACTCGGCGGTTCTGAAGAAACCGGCTCCCGCTCTAAACGAAAGCGCCGGGATATTCGGTAACTCTCTTGACCAACCTGATCTTTGGCGTAAATGTGCAAATACCAGTCGCCGCCGTTTTTGTCTGCATGACTCAACGTGCTTTGGTTAATGAAAGGTTGCCAATATGCATGTTCATCCAACGGGTCTGAACTCGTTGACCAAACATAACGGAGGGAAGCGGCATCGATCCCGCTGCCGTCGTCCTTCACGTTGACTTGACTGGATATGGTCCGCGAAAGGGTTTCATCGCCGTCGGGTTTCAAATCGATCTCCGGATTCGTGTGATCGATACGGATGAGTACATGCTCGCTCATTTCATTGCCTAATACATCTTCCACTCTGAACCAAAGCGAGTACTGCCCCTCTGTTGTGAAGTCGAGCGGATCATGATAAATCTCCCAAGCCGCTCCTTCATCCAACGAATATGCAATGGGCCGCAGCGCGATCCCGTGGTCATGAGAAGCATAAACCGCTGCGGTCACACTTTGGTTCGTCCACGTTCCGCTGGGATATGCTTTACTGTCATTATCGGTAAAATACAAATCCACATCCAGCTTCAGGCCGCTTCTGCTGATCTTCACGGTCCGCTCAACGATCGTACTCTTATTGCCGATGTCATCCATCGCTTGCGCCTGGATCTTCGTTTGCCCTTCTTCCGTCACCTCTAAGCGGATAGGTGTACCGTTAAATGCACGATCCTCCCACTCCTTGTCGCCGACTTTCACACGAATCGTGTGAACATCTGTCTGCCTTGGGTTAGCGGCGCTGTGGTCGATCGCCACTTCCACTTTGGCAGCATTGGTCCAGCCGTCGGGATGAAGGGTGATCGTCGGCGGTTCCGGATTTCCGCTGTCCACGACGATGTCGAGAGTCTCGGACTTGTCGAATAAGGAGACGGTGATCGTCGCTTTGCCGCCTTTGACGGTGCTGACCTCCCCGTTAGGATCAACACGCACAATTTCGGGGTCATCCGGATCAACGCTATACCTGGCGGTTGTTGTCGCATTGTAGCGATCCCCGTTTTGATGTTCCGTATTCACGGTAATGTGGGTCTTGTCGTCAAGGTTCAACTGATCGTTTGCAATGGACGCAGCCCAGGAGATGAGCGGGTTTTGCCATTGGAGAAATGGCCGATGTCCGTTGTACTGGTACCAGCCCTCTGTGAGATCCCAATCCTTAAATGTTTCCGGATCGCGGAGATCCGCCTCTTCCACAGGTATTCCGATTCCATTGTCAGGGAGTTCACCATCCGTATAGCTATCGGTCAACCAGTAGCTGCCGGCGACCTCAATGATATTTCCTCTTTCTTCATATTCATTATTCGCCCCGACCAGCCCGCCAGTCTCAGAATGACCTGTTACCTTGCCTGTCGCGTAACAATGCTCAACTTCTATCACTGAACTTATTGGCGAATCGTAACCATTTGTAACATTAAATCCGATCAAACCACCCACGTATTGCTTACCGTTGACATTCCCTGTCGCATAGGAGTTCTTAATTCTGACCACACCAGATGGAAGGGCTTCAGCTTTACCAACAAATCCACCTACAAGCTGGTCTCCATTAACCTCCCCAGTCGCATATGAATTCGTGATTTCATTGACACTTCCTATATTTCCCGATGAAATTATGCCAACTAAACCACCTACAAGATTATTTATGCCCGCAACGTCACCAGTTGCAAATGAATCGCGAATCGTAATCTTTTTACCAGTCGAACCCCTAAATAGACCTGCCAGACCCCCGACTTCACGCTCTCCGACAACTTCGATATGGGCGGATGACCCGATCACGTCATTTCTAACAATACCGGCTAACCCGCCAACCTTCATTTCTCCTCGAATAAGGGTTCCCGTTACCGTACTGTTTTCAATCATCCCGTAGCTATACCCTACTAACCCGCCGATGTAATCATACCCCTTGATCTCCACGACCTCGAGATGGACATTCCGGATGACAGCCGTTTCTGACGTTACTCCAAACAAAGATTGGTAGTTCTCATCTTCACGGTTGATCTTTAAACCTGTAATTTGATAGCCGTTGCCATCAAATGTTCCGGTAAAAGGAGAAGAGTATTCCGTTGCGATTGGCAACCATCCTTCTCCGGAACTGTAAGTTGAAAGATTAATATCGGCTCCCAATTTGAAATGGGCATCCAGATAATCTCTCACTTTGTTCAGCTGTTCAGCGGTTTCGATAATATACGGGGCTTCTTCCGTGCCTGAGCCGCCGGCAAAATCACTGCTTAACGGCGCGAATGCACCGTCATCGGCGGCCTGAACCGATATGCCGACATTCCCAAACAGTTGTGTCCAGGTCCATCCGAAAAAAAGAACTAACGCCGCCAACAGAACGGATGATTTAAACGGTCTCATTTTCCTTTCACTTCCTTTCTAATGTGCGGAGACCGCAAGTTCCACATCATTGTCCGTCATAAAGTCCACTCCTCGCCTTCTCCAAGGCTTCCAGATCAATTCTTTCCATCGCAAGCATGGCCTTGTTCACGCACTGCTGTTGTTCCCCGGATTCGTCGGAACTGATCGCTTCCCAATCGGAGGGAAATACTTGTCAGCACGATGCTCTATCATCTATCCAACAATCTTAGCAGCATCACCGTCGCTTCTGCACGGGTAGCCGTTTCGTTCGGCACAAACCGGTTTCCGCCGCGGCCATCGACAATGCCAAGTTTGCGGATGGCTTCGACCGCACCTTTCGCCCACTGCGGAATCGTTTCATCATCGGCAAAGCCGGTTGACGCATTCGCGTTAAGCTGTAGTTGTAACGCCCGAGCGATCATCACCGCCATTTCTACGCGGGTGATCTGTGCGTTTGGCCGGAAGCTGCCATCGTTGTATCCATCCACGATGCCCGCTTGTACGGCCTGCGCAACGGCTTGCTTCGCCCATCCGCCGATCCGGTCATGATCCGTGAAAGTTAGCGCGGAGCCGTCACCTTCCAGTTTCAATGCACCTGCCAGCATCACAGTAAACTCGGCGCGTGTGACTGGATGATTCGGTTTAAATGTGCCATCTGGATAACCGCTGACGATGCCTTTCTCTACAGCACGCATGATGTAGTCCTCCGCCCAGTGTCCGGCAATATCAGAAAATGGCATCGACGATTCATGAGTAGCCGTCTCTCGAATCACGGTCAGCGTATATCGCTTCTCGGTACCGTCTTCCGCACGAACGACAAACGTGAACTCATTGTTGCCACTTGTCAGCTTCTTGCTGATCGGCACCGAGCGTGACAAAAGTACACCATCAACGTACACTTCGGCCGCATCGTGCGCTGCTTGAGCAATAAATACCATTTCCTCTGCATCTGTAAATACGGTGTAATCATGCACATCAGGAGCAAACGAAGGTTGTAAAGTTAACATCCGACCGTTTGCCCATATTTCCAGTGATGAAAGCTTGGCATCGCTGGAAACACGATCCGTACGGGAAGACGGTGATGACGAGGAGCTTCGCTTACGCTCGTCCAGCACGATCACACTTACCTTCGCCTTGATATTCAGCGGATTGTTCACCCACTCAGGCAATTGCAAGGTGCCTATAAATTCATAACGACCAGCCACCTTGCCATTGTATTCAGGGTGAACTTCATTCCAGCTCACTTGCACCTCAATCGTGCGAAGATCGTCCAACGTAACATACACCGAATCGGGTACGGAAACATCCTGCAACTTCGTGTTATAAGGCACATATATCGTATCTGGCCTTTGAATTTCCGTAATCGTTAGCAGTTGGCGCTCAATGTATAAAGAATAAGTGCGCTCCTCCTTTTCATTTTCTGATATAACTTGGATATAAATCGAATTGTCACCGATCTCGAGCACCGCTTCTTGCCCACCAATCACCTCATACGATGCCGATGAGTCGTAAGTTGAAGCTGTTACTGTCACGCGATCCATTGAATAAGGTACCGTCAAATAATAAGTAAACAGATCTGGATTGAAATTTTCTAAAATTTTACCATTGATTCGAATCTCAGACAACTTGGCATTCGACCCCGGTAAAACACGAACCTGTAGCTTTGCCTTCAATTTATCCGGGTTCAGATAATATTCGGGCAATTGCAAGCTTCCAGATATCCAATATGTCCCAGATTGATCCGGATTGTAATCAGAATTCACTATTTCCCAATTGACTCCCACATCCGGCTCTAACGTCTCGTTGTGCAGTTGTATAGAAACCTCGATTGGCAAATATTGCGCTAATTGATCGCTCGTGATATGCTTGCTTATTTCAAGCGTATTGAGATCATTCACCGCTTTTACCACAGCATACGGCGTTGCGCTAACCGGAGCTGACAACTGGCTTCTACTATTCCCTTCAGTAACGGCTTGCACAGCAAACCAATATTTTGTTCCTGCCTTTAACTCATCAACCAGCCATGATGTGTCCATAAGCGGCTCGTCATTTAATGGTTTCCAGTTCGATAAATCCTGCGTATCCGGCGGCTCTGATCCTGTAGCCATATAGATTGCGTAAGAGGAGGCATCAGAAACCACCTCCCATTCAAGCTGCACAGACCTTTCTCCAGCCTTTGCCGTTACGTTAGTCGGAGCATTTATATCAACCTGCCCGATCGCATATAAATGTCCATCGTAAGAACCCACATAAATCGTACCATCGGCACCGATGGCCGCTGATGAAGTAATCGAACCGCCTGTCTGAAATGACCACCGCATATTGCCCGCTGAATCTATCGCGTACAAATTGCTGTCGTGAGTTCCGACATAAAGCATGCCATTGGCATCGACAATCGGCGTAGCATAAGTAACGTATCCAAATTCCGCCGACCATCTGGGGCTAACGTCATCCGCCGCTTGTTGCGGCGCAAATGCATAGAGTTTCGAATGAGTCTTTATATAGATCGTACCGTCAGAACCGATAACCGGAGTGCTGGAGATCGGATCTTTTGCATCAAACCTCCATTGTAATTGACCCGACGAATCCAGTACATATAAATTACCATCCTCTGAACCCAAGTAGATCGTCCCATCATCCCCGATTGCCGGTGTCGCTCTGATCGCACTACCCGTTTTAGTTTCAAAGATCCATTTCGGCTTGACATCATCCGCATCTTGCTCCGGTTCAAATGCATAGAGAATACCTTCGAAATCACCCACATAGATCTTACCATCAGCTGCAATTACCGGGGACGACTTAATCATCGGCCAAAATGCTGATATTTTGTATGACCACTTTTCCCTTCCCGTGTCTCCATCGTCGGAAATTGCATGAAAAGTACCGTCCTCGGTAGCGACATAAATCGTCCCGTCCGCTCCGATGGCTGGTGAAGGGGACACGAAAACCAGTGACCCTATTTTCAAATCCCATTTCAAAGTACCGTCTGGATGAATCGCATATAAATAACTGTCATCCCCCCCGACGTAGATCGTCCCATCAGCTCCGATGGATGGCGACGAATAAATGCCGGGGTTGCCAAAATCACTACCATTGATCGCAAATTTCCATTTCTGCTCGCCACTCGCCGTCAACGCATACAAATGCCCGTCGTCTGAGCCGACATAAATTGTACCGTCTGCAGCTATCGCCGGTGATGAACGTACACGTCCTTCAGTTTTAAATGACCATTTCATATCAAACGCTTCGCTGCCGGAAAACCTCGACTGTCTCGTCCAGTTAAACGCCGTCGGTTGAATCGCTTCCAGGTCATAATTCCCTTGCTCATATCCAGAGCCTTGTATAAACGACTCAGCAGCAGATGCTTCAACGCTGCCATCGACAAGTATAATGGCCATATAACAAAAAATAGCGAATAACAGATTGAATTTTTTATTCATCTTCATATATTTCCCACCTTTGTATCAATGTATCAATGAAGAAAACGCTAAAAACCTGGCAACCATTATAAAAAGATTTACTCATTTCAAACTGAAAACATTGAAGCTAGAGTGAAAGGCTGGGCGGAGCCAGCCCCTCCTCATCAAACCGTACGTGAGGTTTTCCCTCATACGGCTTTCCGGTGATCGTCATCATGCAGCATACAGATTACAAGTGCGTTTCCAGTCTATATAGGACGGACATTGATTTCACTTCGTGACGATGAGGGAAATATTTGTCAGCACGATGCTCTATCATCTATCCAACAATCTTAGCAGCATCACCGTCGCTTCTGCACGGGTAGCCGTTTCGTTCGGCACAAAACGGTTTCCGCCGCGGCCATCGACAATGCCAAGTTTGCGGATGGCTTCGACCGCACCTTTCGCCCACTGCGGAATCGCTTCATCATCGGCAAAGCCGGGTAACGCATTCGCGTTAAGCTCCAGTTGTAGCGCCCGAGCGACCATCACCGCCATTTCTACGCGTGTGATCTGCGTGTTTGGCCGGAAGCTGCCATCGCTGAATCCAACCACGATGCCCGCTTGTACGGCCTGCGCAACGGCTTGCTTCGCCCATCCGCCAATCTGGTCATGATCCGTGAAAGTTAGCGCAGAACCGTTGCCTTCCAGTTTCAATGCACCTGCAAGCATCACGGTAAACTCGGCGCGTGTGACTGGATGATTCGGTTTAAATGTGCCATCTGGATAACCGCTGACAAAGCCTTTCTCTACAGCACGCATGATATAGTCCTCCGCCCAGTGTCCAGCGATGTCGGTAAATGCAATAACCGGTTCATTTGGCTTTGGCATTTCACGATAAATGGTCAGCGTATAGGTTTTCTTCGTGCCATTCTCCGCTTGTACCGTTAGCTCAATCGTATTGTCGCCTTCCTCCAAATCGACTTGAATACTGTCCGTAATTACCTTGCCCTTCCATATCACTTTCGCCGCGGAGTGAGCTTCTTTGACCACAATCTCAATTCGTTCGCCTTCTGTACGGGCCGTATATTCTGTTGTTCCAGAAGTAAATGAAGGGCTTAGTTTCAATAATTTCCCTTCCACCCATACTTGCAGATCCGCAAGATCCGCATTGTTGGACAACACACGGCCGCCCCCGCCACCACCGGAACCGCTGTTACCTCCTGGTGCTCTTGGGGTCGCTATCGCTACATTAGAGAAATCGCTGGCCCCCTTCACAGTGATAGCCTTCACTACAAATGCATACGTTGTTCCGTTCGTCAATCCCGTGACATTGTAGGAATTCGCCGACACATTCGATTGAATGAGCTTCCAGTTCGCCGGATCGACAGGAACTGATGTGCCTTCCGCTTGGTAAACCGCATAAGTCACGCTGCCTGTTCCCGTGACCGCATCCCACTTTAATGTAACGGAACGATCAGCCGCAGAAGCTGTTAAATTCGCCGGTGCAGGTATCGTTGCAATCGTATACTGTTCCTCCAGCACTTCGCTGTCTAGCATGCCGTCTTTTACGGCAATTGCTTTGAGCGTCATCTCTGTTGTCACTTCGATGGGCGCGGTATATTCGGCACTGCTACTAGTAGGCGTGCTGCCATCCGTTGTGTAGTAAATCGTTGCTCCTTCCGTTGTCGTGCTCAATGTTACCATTGTACCTGCCGGGACTGCACCGCCTGATGGTTCTGCAACAGGTTTCGATACTTGCTCTGGCTCCGCTTCTTGTGAGAGACGCTTCACATGAAGGGTATAGGTGACTTGCTCTTGTTGATCCTCTGCCGTTACCAGGATGTCAATTCGATTTAAGCCGACCTTCAGCGGTTGTACTTCGCCACGCACAACCTCGCTGACGACTTCGTAGTTCGCAGCCGGATCGTCAGTTGCCGCTGTCACGGTCACTTGCTCCGTTGCATAAGGAACCACAACATCGTAGGTATAAATATCCGGATCAAAATGTGCCAACGGTTCTCCGTTCAGGGCAATGCCGCTCAGGCTCGCATTCGTATTCGGCAGTACATGAACAGCGATTTCAGCTTGCAACTGTTGTGGATTGTGAACATATCCCGGCAATTGCAACCCCCCTGTAATCGCGTACATTCCGGCTTGATCCGGGTTATAATCAGCATGCTCCAGATCCCATTTCACACCCACGTCCATCGTGACAGGCAAGCTCGTTAATTGAATCTGAATATGTTCGGGAAGGTATGCCTCCAACTTCTCTAATGCAAATCCCTTGCCAACCTTAATCGCACCGGGAGATGCAACAGCCGCAACCGTTGTATACGGCGTTTCGGACGTTGATTCCGAATAGCCGCTTTCCATCTCATCCTTCACGGTCGTTACAGCAAACCAATACAACTTTCCAGCAGTTAAATGGTCGACCGTATAGGACGTTCCTGTTACCGGCCCCTTATCATTGTCAACCATCCATCGGTCGGCAACGGGAGGCGTACCTTCGTCAGCTTCTTGCCTATAGACGTTATAGCCATCGACCGCATCGATTGCAGTCCAACTCAGCTCTACTTTCCCGTCTCCCGCTGTCGCCTGCAAGCCGGTTGGAGGGACAGGTGTACTGTCGCTCACCGCTATGCTAAGCGTTGCATCGCTTCCTGCACTGAACGTAAAGAACAGTGTAGTCGTACCGATCGGCAGGTTGGCCAGGTATTCTTTTGTAATGGTGACGATGTTGCCATTTACGATGTAATCCGTGCCTTTCGATAACGATGTTGTGTCATTCGTAATATCTATGAGCGTATTGCCATTCAACTCCATCGTGACAGCGATCTCTCGCTGCTTCAGGATGTTCTTGTCGAACGACGCCTTGTCCGGATGAATGGTGCTGTCTTGCTTCGCTTCGATGATAAGCGCCAGGGAATGGTAATTGCCCGCCGCAATCGCCTGAATGTCTGACAAGCTCTCGATTTTCTTTGGCGTGAGTTGATTTGCCGTATCGTCATGTCCTAATTGGCCATAAGTACCGTATCCAAACGAGTACACGTCGCCTGACTTCGTTAAAGCAAGGGAATGTTTACCCCCGGCAGCTATCGCCTGAATGTCTGACAAGCCCTCGATTTTCTTTGGCGTGAATTGATCATCCGTATCGCCATGTCCCAATTGGCCAGAATCACCACGTCCGAACGAGTACAATTCTCCTGACTTCGTTAAAGCAAGGGAATGATCATCCCCGGCAGTTATCGCCTGAATGTCCGATAAACCCTCGATTTTCTTTGGCTTGAGTTGATCTTCCGTATTGTCATGTCCTAATTGACCATACCTGCCCCTTCCAAACGAATACACGTCTCCTGACTTTGTTAAAGCAAGGGAATGATTATCCCCAGCAGCTATCGCTTGAACGTCCGACAAGCCCTCGATTTTCTTTGGCGTGATGAGTTGACCATCCGTATTGCCATGCCCTAATTGGCCATACCTACCATATCCAAACGAATACACATCTCCTGACTTTGTTAAAGCAAGGGAATGATTATCCCCGGCAGCTATCGCCTGAATGTCCGACAAACCCTCGATTTTCTTTGGCGTGAATTGATCTTCCGTATTGTCATGTCCTAATTGTCCATACCTCCCCCTTCCAAACGAGTACACGTCGCCTGACTTCGTTAAAGCAAGGGAGTGGAAAGTGCCGGCCGCAATCGCCTGAATGTCCGACAAACTCTCGATTTTCTTTGGCGTGGGTTGATCTTCCGTATCGCCATGTCCTAATCGGCCATACGTACCGTATCCAAACGAGTACACGTCGCCTGACTTCGTTAAAGCAAGGGAATGTTTACCCCCGGCAGCTATCGCCTGAATGTCCGACAAACCCTCGATTTTCTTTGGCGTGGGTTGATTTGCCTTATCGCCATGTCCTAATTGGCCATAATCACTAAGTCCGAACGAAAATACGCCGATTAAGTTTGCATTTGTCTCTGATTCTTGAGCCAAAGCTGACGCTGGTATAACCAGCAGCGATTGAAACAGATTGAGCAAGAGCATGGCAATCAGCCATAGGGATACATGCTTTATCGGGTACTTCATTGAATTCATCATTACTGCAATCCTCCTTCCATATGCTGCCATTGAACAATGGCTAATCGAATCGATGGCTGTGTAAGCCCTCTTTTTTTAAAAATGGTGGAACCTAGTGCTTCTTTGGCAGGCACATTGAGAGAGGGGACGGAGATATTCTCCATCAACCGAAGCAGCATCACAACAGCTTCTGCGCGGCTAGCCGTTTCGTTCGGTACAAAACGGTTTCCGCCGCGGCCATCGACAATGCCAAGTTTGCGGATGGCTTCGACCGCGCCTTTCGCCCATCCAGGGATCGTTTCATCATCGGCAAAGCCGGGTAACGCATTCGCGTTAAGCTCCAGTTGTAGCGCCCGGGCGACCATCACCGCCATTTCTACGCGTGTGATCTGCGTGTTTGGCCGGAAGCTGCCATCGCTGAATCCAACCACGATGCCCGCTTGTACGGCCTGCGCAACGGCTTGCTTCGCCCATCCGGCAATCTGGTCATGATCCGTGAAAGTTAGCGCAGAACCGTTGCCTTCCAGTTTCAATGCACCTGCAAGCATCACGGTAAACTCGGCGCGTGTGACTGGATGATTCGGTTTAAATGTGCCATCTGGATAACCGCTGACGATGCCTTTCGCTGCGGCGCGCATGATGTAGTCCTCCGCCCAGTGTCCAGCGATGTCGGTAAATGCAATAACCGGTTCATTTGGCTTTGGCATTTCACGATAAATGGTCAGCGTATAGGTTTTCTTCGTGCCATTCTCCGCTTGTACCGTTAATACGAACGTATTTTTGCCTTCCTCCAGATCGACTTTCACCCTGTCGGTTATGACTTTTTTATCGTGTAGAATTACTTTGGCTGCGGAATGCGCCTCTTTTACTACAAGTTCCACTTGTTCGGCTTCTGTACGTGCCGTATATTCTGTTGTTCCCGAAGCAAAGGATGGGCTGAGCTTCAACGGTTTGCCTCCCGCCCATACTTGCAGGTCCGCAAGATCCGCATTGTTGGATAACATACGACCGCCCCCGCCACCACCGGAACCGCTGTTACCTCCTGGTGCTCTTGGGGTCGCTATCGCTACATTAGAGAAATCGCTGGCCCCCTCCACAGTGATAGCCTTCACTACAAATGCATACGTTGTTCCATTCGTCAATCCCGTGACGATGTAGGAGTTCGCTGTAACATTCGATTGAATGAGCTTCCAGTTCGCCGGATCGACAGGAGCTGATGTGCCTTCCGCTTGGTAAACGGCGTAAGTCACGCTGCCTGTTCCCGTGACAGCATCCCACTTTAATGTAACGGAACGATCAGCTGCCGAAGCTGTTAAATTCGCCGGTGCAGGTATCGTTGCAATCGTATAATGCTCCTCCAGCACTTCGCTGTCGAGCATGCCGTCCTTCACCGCAATGGCCTTAAGCGTCATTCCCCCAGTCACTTCGATGGGCGCGGTATATTCGGCACTGCTGCTCGTCGGTTCGCTGCCGTCCGTTGTGTAGTAGATTGTTGCATCGTTCGTATACGTGCTCAACGTCACCGTTGTACCAGCCGGGACTGCACCGCCCGCAGGACTGGCGATCGGCTTGGCGACTTGATCAGGAGGTAGGATCGTGTAATGCTCCTCCAGCACTTCGCTGTCGAGCATGCCGTCCTTCACCGCAATGGCCTTAAGCGTCATTCCCCCAGTCACTTCGATGGGCGCGGTATATTCGATGCTGCTGCTAGTAGGCGTGCTGCCGTCAGTTGTGTAGTAGATCATTGCATCGTTCGTATACGTGCTCAACGTCACCGTTGTACCTGCCGGGACTGCACCGCCCGCAGGACTGGCGACTGGTTTCGATACTTGCTCTGGCTCTGCTTCTCGTAAGAGCTTGATCGTATACGTTTTACTTTCTTGCAAATAAGGGGATACTTTCACTTGAACAACTGTTTGTTCACCTTCAACTTCGACCTTGACTCCTTCGACCTGATCGGATTGTCGCTTACCATTCACATACACATCGGCATACTCCGGGTTTTCCAATGTAGCCAGCACATTCACTGAAGTGACGCTATTATCAATTAGAACAGTGTATTCCTGCTCCGAAACATCAAACAAGAACTCCAATTCTCCACCACTTTGATCGGTCAGTTTGATCGTTTTGAGATCACTTGTTGGAATGTTGAGTTGACCTGAACGATTATCACCCCAGGCCACGATCGTCCCATTCTCTTTCAAGGCAAGCGAATGATAGAATCCCGCTGCAATCGCGATCACGCCGCTTTTCGCTGCATCAGGTACAACCGTTTGTCCGTGGTCGTCCGATTCTGTGTTGTCTGAAATGCCCCAGGCAATGACAGAGCCGTCAGATTTCAAGGCTAGAGAGTGTTTTTCCCCTGCCGCAATGGCGATAACGCCGCTTTCCGCCTCTTTCGGCACAGAAGATTGTCCGTAATCGTTACTCCCCCAAGCAATCACCTTGCCCGAAGCAGTTAACGCTAAAGAATGATCAGATCCTGCACTAATGGCTACTGCCTGGCCCTGCACCTCGTCAGGCACATCGAGTTTTCCTCGGCGCCCATCTCCCCATGCAATCACTTCCCCGGCAGCCGTTAACGCTAAAGAATGCCAATACCCCGCCGCAATGGCGACTACGCCGCTCTCCGCTTCTTCCGGCACATCCGATTGACCGTTAGAATTGGAGCCCCAGGCAATGACTTTCCCGGAGGACGTGAGGGCTAACGAATAGAAGGCAGTAGGACCCGCTGCAATGGCTATGATATCGCTTTTCGCTTCCGCCGGTACATTGGCTTCGCCGAATCTTCCCCCTCCCCAGGCGATGACCTCGCCGCCGGATGTGAGAGCGAGAGAGTGGTCTTGTCCTGCGCTCACCGAAACAATATTGGACTGTGCCTCAAGCGGCACCGTTGTTTTGCCATACCCATTCGATCCCCAAGCCAGCACTTCCCCGTCCGCTGTTAAAGCGAGGGAATGGTAACGCCCTCCTGCAATCTGCTGGACCCCGCCCCAACGATCACTCAAGGCTGGATGAAAACTCCCTTGAGCAGACACGTTGTCATAGGGTACCGTGATCAGAAACGACTGGATGAGCAGCAAAGCGATGCACAGCTTCACCAAGCCGCTCCTCCTGTTGCATATGTATGATTGTTCCAAGCTTTTTCCCCATGGATTCATCTCTTACAAATCCTCCTTCAAGTTAATCTCTGCATAGCTTCACCCCATCTATTGTATATTCTTCCAATCCCATTGTGATCAACCCTGCCCGGCACAAAAGATCAAAAAGGTTGAGCAGGGTGGTTGAGATAATTTGTACAAAATAAAAAGAACGGGTCAGAACAATTGTAGTGTTCTGGCACGTTCCAACGCTTGTAAGCGATTTTTGGATTGCAATTTGCAGTAGATATTGTTAATATGTGTTTTTACGGTTGCCAGGGAAACATTCAATTTAAGCGCGATTTCTTTATTAGACATTCCCGTTTCCATCAACCGAAGCACGCTTTGTTCTCTGGCTGTAAGAGCAGCCAACGTTCTATCATGGGGAGTACCGGCTTCCCTTTCGGCTAGCGGAATCAGTCTCCGCAGCCGTTTCACATAGGATAAAGGCACCTTATGGCTGGGGCGGCGAAGCTGATTTTGGCGCAATCGGATATATTGATCCAACAATTGCCCAAGTGATGCTCCTTCGTCGACAAAGGTCCGGATATACCCTTCCGGCCGCGCCAATGCCAGCGCTTCTTCCAGTACGTCCATGGAGTCCGAAATCTTTCCTTGTAAGGATAGGATCATACTCTTGTGAACGAGCAGACGAATTCGGTCGCTTTGCCGTCCTTCTTCTATTGACAGCTGGAGTAGACGCTCCGTCAATGCTGCGGCTTCTTCCATTTTTCCTTGCTCCGCCAATATAGAGGCCAGTAAATCGTATTCCTTGATCATGGATACCGGAATTTCATCACGGAATCGCAAGCGGCTCTTTCTCAGCCATTGTCTCACCGGTTTCTCTTCTCTATGCATCCTGCCCAGCATGGCGCGAAACGAGGCGATTTTCCCGGACAAACGCGAATTCGCCGTCTTGGACGTGAGTTGGGTTAGCTCGCGTAATATGTGCTTTGACGTCGCCTCGTCTCCTTGTACGGTGGCAATGCGGGCAAGCCAGAGCGCTGCGATGGTCGCCAAGCTTCGATGATCATGCAATCTTCCAATATCATAGGCTTGGCGCATCAGCTTTTCCGCTTCGACCAAGCGATTTCGTTCGTACTGCATTTTGCCTAAGTCGATATAAAGATGAGCAACAAAATAGACATTTCGGGTTTCAGACCAAATCGACAGCAAGGACGTTAACACCTGCTCCGCCAATCGAAGGCTGTCATCCGACACGTAGATATCCCACACCGGATGATAGCCATCCTCGTCGCTCCCAAACTCAATGAAGAAATCGCCTTCCGGATGCTTCTCGACATATTCATGTGAAAATTGAACGGCATATTCAAAATCACGATCCAAAAACGTGCGAAATGCAGCCAGAAAAGCGAGTCCGGCTTGCAATGTTTCGGCTTCTTCAGGAGGAAGGGGATCTGTGTCCTCTTCTAGCCTGCGAACCGCTTGCCAATACCCGTCAGTGGCCGCTTCGACATGCCCGGACAAGTACTGGGAAGCGAGTTTTGTCAACAGCATCATCGGTCTGGCAAATAACAGCGTGTCGGGAATTGCGTTTAACCACTTGCAAAGCGTCGTCCATTCATTGGTCATCAGCTCCGGTGTCATCTCCTCTATCAATGATAGCGCATGTTCATAATCGGCAGCCGCAAGGTAATGATCTACCGCTTCATGCGGATAACCGTTCTCTTCCAACCATTTTCCCGCTGTCATGTGAAGTGTTTGCCATTGCCGCGGCTCGCGCATTTTCAACTGCGCCGTCAAAAATTGCCGGAATAAATGATGATACCTGTACCACTCCCGCCACTCGTCCAAAGCTACAAGAAACAAGCTTTCCTTGTCTAATTGTTGCAGATACGCATCACTTTCGGCTATACCGGTTACCGCTTGACAAAGTTCGCCCGTCATCCGATCCAAAATCGATGTATAGAGTAAAAATTGCTGCATCGTTTCGGATTGAAGGGAAAACACTTCATCGAAGAAGTAATCCGATATATCACGTTCCGTTCCCGCCATCTTCCGGATTAGAGATACGGGATCGGTATGTTCGTGCATTGACAAGACCGCCAGTCGCATCGCCACTGCCCAACCCTCTGTCTTTTTTTGTACGGTCGCCACATCTTCATTGGATAATTGTATACCACCGCACTTCGCAAAAAATTCAATCGTTTCGTCCGGAGCAAAGCGGAGATCGCTTGTATCCAACTGGTTCAACCCATTTCCCGCTCTGATTCTGGAAAGAGGAAGCGATGGAGAATTTCGGCTTGCAAGATAGAGATGGACATGTAGTGGTAAACGTTCCAGCAGATAAGTGACGCCCTGCAAGATGGACGTTTCTTCGATATGATGAAAGTCATCCCATACGAGCACCATCGTGTGTGAAATGCGATGTAGCCCGTTGATGAGCGCAGCAATCAGTGACACACCCGATGGATCTTCTGCGGCATGACGAAGCACGGCCTGTTCGTTAAAAGACGGATAAGCTTGTTTTAGCGCCGCAATCGTATGTGCCCAAAAACGCATGCGATCATTATCCCCTTGATCGAGTGAGACCCAGGCGACAGGCTTTTCCAGCGTCATCGCCCATTCACCGAGCAAGGTGGTTTTGCCATACCCGGCTGGTGCTGTGATCAAAGTAAGTGTGCGCTCCAAACCTTCATGTAAACGATGAATGAGGCGTGAACGCACGACCAGCTCGCTTCGTGATTGGGGAATATGAAGTTTCGTGGCTATGATCATGGTTTGACCCCTCCCTTATTTGACAATCGTCATGAGATATGAACATTTTTTCTATTATTTTACCAAAAAACTTTTATTTAGGTAGGGCCTTATCGGAGCATGTCGATGCTCCTTTTACATTTGAGGAATAACACGATGACATCACGTAGTCTCGTCGACGCGACTTTTCTCCGTTGAACCATATCAGGGTGAAATCACTTTGATCGACAATGCTGGGGGTTACTATTAACATGAAATAGAACAAAGTTCGTCCTGCTCGCTAGTCGAGCACAGGAAGGCGGACGATAAAACCTTTCAGCGTTTGCTCACGACAATATTCAATCGTTCCCCCATGCTTTTTAATAATGGATAATGTTATGGACAGACCTAGACCTGTGCCTGCCTTATTCTTCCTTCTGCCTTCCGAAGTTCTATAAAACGGTTCAAAGATAAATGGAATGTGTTTTTCATCTATACCATCTCCGGTGTCCATAATTGAAACGAAACACTCGCCTTCTTGACTTGTGCATGTGATGATCACTTTTCCTTGTGGCTTGTTGTACATAATAGCGTTCTCGACCAGATTGCTAATGGCTCTCTGGATTAAAAGATCGTTCCCGTATATCTCAACACCAGGATGGTTGTGGATTTCAATAGAAATTGTCTGTCTTGAAGCTAAATCGTTTAATTCACTCACTACTTTACGGATCAGCGAACCAACTTCAATCACATCCTTATCCGGGTCATTATTTTTAGCCAGTACAAGCAGTTCATTGATCATATGATTCATTCGTTTTAACGTCTTTTCAAAAATGTCCGAGAGCTGCTGATAATCTTCCATAGTCGCGGATGGGTCACTCCTCAAGACTTCCAGATTCGTCTTCAAAATCGTCAAGGGAGTTCTAAATTCATGAGCGGCATTGGCCATAAAACGATCTTGCTGTTGAAAAGCATGTTCTATTTTTTTCAGCATGGTATTGAACGATTCCGTTAATTCTTTCAATTCATCATTGGGCAGTTCCTTAACAGGAAGCTGCACAGACAAATCGTTGGCATTGATTTTCATAAGCCGTTCACTCAATAAACGCACTGGCCACAGACTTCTTTTGGAGAGATAAAACGCCCCGACCCCACCTAATATAATCATGATGATCAGACAGATCAGCGAAAAAAGGAGAACTTGTCCTTTAAATGCGATCAATTCAGATGAAAAGCTTACATCCGATATGAGCATTCCCTCTTCGTTTACCTGATTCACTTCAATGGTGGGTACGATCACTTCTTGGTCTTGTGGAAGCAGTATATCGTTAGGCTTCACATGGACGGCAGGAAGCATAATTTGCACGAAAATATTGAGCGAAACCATCAGAAACACACCTGTCAATATGATTAAACCCAGGTTCCACAACACGATTGTTCCTGCCAATGTAAGCCGCCTGCTTTTCGTCATTTTGGCAACTCCTCAATTTGTTTGTTCAGTTGATAGCCGTACCCTGGCACTGTATTCAAAAAGTTTGCATGGATAACGGATCTTATCTTACTACGCAAAGTCGTAATATGTACCCTGACGGAACTGGAAAAAGGGTCCGCATGCTGATCCCACACATGTTCAACCAATTGTTCAGAAGAGATAACTTGATCGGGATGAGATAAAAAATACTGTAATATGGCAAACTCCTTACGAGTGAGTGTCAACTGTTGCCCAGCGCAAGTTGCTGTCTTCGTAATCGGATTCAACTCGATAGGGCCATAAGTGAGCAACGGGCTTTCTCGTAAAAGATCACGTCTCAATAAGGCGCGTATTCTTGCTTTCAGTTCTTCAAAATCAAATGGTTTACCAAGATAATCGTCCGCTCCCAAATTCAATCCTTTCACACGAGAAGATGTATCAGAAAGCGCTGTTAGAATCAGCACTCTGATTTGTTTGGACAGATGTCGTATGTGTTGCAGCACGTCTAACCCATTCCTATCTGGCAAGTTTAAATCCAAGATGATGATATCGTAGGCATGGATTTCCGCCAGGTGACAGCCTTCTTCTCCATCTAATGCAATATCTACCGCAAATCCTTCCATTTCCAATCCTTTTTTAATCGCATTGGCCAAATCTTGCTCATCTTCAATTACCAGCATCCGCATCTTTTGCTCACCTCTCATAAAACAATGTAGTCGGGGAATGGTTTTTGTTTAGATCGTGATATTTCCGGTGACTGTCACTTGATGGGTATCGGTATTGTAAATCCCCACTCGATAGTTGTCAGCGACATTCACTACAAAGGTTCGACTATCGGCACCGCCTGTAAAGTTCACATAAAAAAATGTATTGTCCGAGTCGATTAAACCAACTCGAAGTGTAGCGTCCCGAGGCAGCCATGTCAATGATATGGTTACCTCTTCGTTCCGAGTCAAATACCACGGGTTTCCAGACCCATCACTTATTGTGGCAAGTGATGATCCCGGCAAGTTGAAGTTAACCGGATAAGTAGCCTGTACACCAACATCGTCAGAATCCCCAAGATTCAATTCAATGATGTTTTCCTCTGATAGTTGAATTTTGTGTACCGGCTGCCCGTCCACAGTGACATCACTTGAAGTTGGGTTTGTGTCATTCACTTGAGAAATTGCTTGTTGATTTACTGTAACCGCTCCGGAAGACTGACCCGAAATATCCTCTGACTTCGAAACAACATCACTCGTTTGAATCGTTACTGGCAGCGCATCATTTGCCAAGGCAAATGCGGTCATGGGCAACACGGTTATCAACAAAACAGCCGTAATTAAAAAACGTTTCATTCTCATTTTTTTCACCTCATTTTTTCTTTTCCCCGACTACTTAACCACAGTGTATTTGATCTGTTGTTAAATTTTTGTTAAGACAGCTGTATTTCAGAAAAAGAGGAAGTCAGCTGAGGAACTTCTGGGGCGAGAACGATGCTTACGGTTATCGAGGCAGTCACGAGCCCCATCAAACATGATACTGTCCACCCAAACCTGCCAGTAAAACCGGTAGCTTTTCCGATGACAACCGGCAGTCGATCCGTTAAATCCACGACGATCTGACAGAGTCACCGCCGTAGATGGCGGGGAAGCAGATAGAGAAGAGTCAGTACATGATCGCAAGGCCCAAATAAAATTCGCGCGAGTGTGCGCCCATGTTGAGGGATACGATCAAATTCGCCTTGCCGGTAATATCCATGAATCCGATAGTTAACGCCGGAGCGCCTGCGCGGGCGTTAGACCGACGGAAACAGCCGCCTTGGGTTGTCCACGCGCACACCTTCCTGTCTTCAAATCGGCCCCGTACCACCACCCCATTTTCGTTCTCGACGGACTAGGGGAGTTCGTTTACAAACAGAATAGTCACGCGATCCGCAAAGCCGAATTGTTCTGCCTGTTTTTGCAGACGGTGCACAAATATGAGGTCAACGGGCGACCCTCTTTTTTTTCTAATCGATAATCTATAAATCATGAATAAGAGAGTCGTATTTACGTTAGATCATCCAACTTTGGCGAATGCTGCGAGCGGATCTATAAAAACCTGCTTCTACCTTCATGCCAGCAAGTACGGGAAGTATGTTCAAGAAGACTGCGGCAGTTGCGGTCATGTACTAGACATCCTCACCTATCGAATAACTTAGTAATGTCGTAACCTGAATCTTGATTTCACCTCACGATAATTTGCAACAGCATAACTGCCAATGGAATAAGAATCCACCCAATAGGAAATAATGATAATGATGAGATGTGAGAATCTGGAGGTTCGTCGATGGCAAGAAAAAAACAAAATCAATCGATCAAGAATGATTTTTTCGGAGACATTCAATCAGCCCTCGGGTTACCCCCGGACTTGGTCTGCCGATCCTTGTTTGTCCAAGGGGAACAAACCGTGCAGTGCGTATATCTGGAATCGATGGTCAATAAAAAAACGATTGACGAATACATTTTGAAATCGTTCACGGAAAATACGTTTTCCGAAGGGGAAGCGCCTCGTTCCGCCGAAAGCGGTTTTTTGCGCGAATTTTCCTTTTCCGATCCATATGAACAGTTGCGGGAACATGCCGTAAAAGCACTCCTTGCAGGCCATTGCGCACTAACCGATTTTGCAAGGGAGCGCGTTTGTCTCATCAATGTGACCGAATCCAAACAACGCTCCATTGAAGAACCGAAGTCGGAATCGACCATTCGCGGGCCGCACGAAGGCTTTACGGAAAGCATTCTGACCAATGTGGGGCTTGTCCGCAAAAGAATCCGCAACCCATTCCTCCGGTTTGATAAAATGAACATCGGCAATCAAACCGGGACGACTTTGCTTATGGTGTACATGGAGAACCTCGCCCCGGAATCGCTGGTCCGGGAAGTGCGCGGCAGATTGTCAGCCATCCGGACGGACAGTGTGCTGGAAAGCGCTTATGTGGAGGAATTCATCCAGGACCGGATTTGGTCTCCTTTTCCGACGCTTACCAACACCGAGCGCCCAGATATGGTAGCTGCCCAGTTGCTGGATGGTAAAGTGGCCGTAATGGTGGACGGAACGCCCAACGTCCTGCTTGCCCCCATGACGTTTTTCGAGTTTTTCAGTTCTCCTGAAGATTATTATCAGCGGGCGGACATCGCCACGTTTATTCGCTGGATTCGGTTGATTTCCTTTTTTATGGCCGTGTTCGTCCCTTCCTTGTATGTCGCGGCCACGACGTTCCACCAGGAACTGATCCCGACCCAACTCCTGATCAGTTTGTCCGCCCAGCGGGAAGGGGTTCCCTTCCCCGCCATCTTCGAAGTGTTGTTAATGGAAGTCGTGTTTGAAATTATCCGGGAAGCGGGGCTGCGTATGCCGCGAACGGTCGGACAGGCGCTTTCGATCGTGGGGGCGATTGTACTGGGGCAGGCGGCGGTGGAAGCCGGTCTCATTTCCGCCGCGATTGTCATTGTTGTAGCCATAACCGGCATCACCAATTTTGTCGTTCCGGTTTACAGCTTTGGCATGTCACAACGCCTGCTTCGTTTTTCGTTCGTGCTGTTGGCCGGCTTTATGGGCCTTTTCGGCATTTTATGCGGTGCCCTGTTTCTGGTTGCCCATCTGGTGTCGCTTAAGTCCTTTGGCGTTCCTTACTTCACTCCCGCTTCCCCGTACATAGGAACCGATTGGAAAGATGTGTTGGTGCGGCTGCCCCGGCCCTGGCTGAATCCGAACGGTCTGCCCGGATATATTCGGAATATGAAGAGAAAAAGTAATCTGGAGGATCAAACATGACCAACCGGTATGCAGCGGGTCTGTTCATCCTGATGATGTTTACCGCCCTGCTTACGGCTTGCTGGGACAGAACGGAAATGAACGAACTGGCGCTGGTCAGTATGATGGGGGTGGACAGAGATCCTGAGAGTGGAAAAATAACCGTATATTACCAGATCATCAACCCGCTCAGCGGCACTTCCGCCAAAGGTACGTCGGGAGGCGAACAAGCCCCTGTATACACTTACGAAATCAGTGGATCCTCTTTTGGAGAAATCAAATCTACGATTTACAAAATGTTGCCGCGCAAGTTATTTATGGCCCACTGCAAGGTGCTGCTCGTTTCTCGACGGGTGGCCAAACAAAACATACGCGATATTGTCAACTTTATCGAAATGCAACCTAATGGCCGTTCGTCGGTCCCGATGCTGATTGTCGACGGATCGATATCTCAGGTCATGAGAACATTAACTCCCCTGGAGCGGGTGCCGTCTGACACGATCGATTCCAGGCTCGACCTGCTGATCCGGAATTCGCTCCTAGTGGGAAAACAGATCAAGGTCAGTGATGTCATTGAACGGATGGAAAAGTCAGATACGATCGTATTACCGTTGATCACCGGAATGACAGAGGCACCTTCTTCCAACAGCGGGGAAAGGTCGGCGGATATCGACGCCAATCAAAACAACTTTATCATCCGAGGCGGGGCGGTTTTCCGTGATTATCGCATGGCGGGCAAACTGAATGATACGCAGCTGGTCTGGTACCATTTGCTAAATGGCGATCGAGGTCGCCACGTGCGACAGTTTCAGGTGGAAGGAAAACAGGTATCCGTGGAATTGAGACTGGTTCGCATAAAACGTGAGGTCTTCTGGAAATCCGACCAACCTGTCGTTCGGATCCGCATGGACCTCGAACTTTCCACTGCCTATACAATCGAGTCCGTCCCGAAGTCTCGGAACGAGGTGGAGAGACTTGAAAACAGACTGAATCAGATCATAGCAGACGAGTCGCTTGCTTTCTATCAAATGATAAGGGAGCGTGGCTGGGATCTGTTAAGCATCAACGACTTGTTGCGCAAACAAACGCCAAATCATCCGGATATCGACCAAGCGGCGAAAAATGTACAAATTGAGATTCGTGCAAATACCCGGCTGCTCCGAACGGGAAGCATGAGTCAACCTTATGGAGGAACAGGATGAAGCCAATGATTTCCCGATTCCAGTTTTATCTGCTGACAATCAATTATATCCTCGGAACCACCCTTTTCGTGCTGATCGGGCGGCTAGTCGTACAGGCGGGACAGGATGCCTGGCTCATGCCCTTGTGGGCAGGAAGTTTTGGCATACTCGTCGGTCTGTTCTGGACTTTTCTTTTCCGATACTACCCGGGCAAAAGTCTGGTGCAAATCCCGCTGGAAGCTTGGGGACGTTCTCTGGGAACGCTTGTCTCCGTCTTGTATTTTCTTTATTTCTGTATTTTGGCTGGATGGGCTCTTCGAAATTTAAGCGTTTTTTTAAATGGAACCATCATGCCGGAGACGCCGAAAACCGTTTTTCACGTCATGTTTTTGCTTGTCGCCTTTTACACGGTCGCTCAGGGGACGGAAGCCATCGGACGATTAAATCAAATCATCACTCCGTTTTTGTTCTTCCCGTTCTGGTTTGTTCTGTTGCTGGCAATGGTGAACTGGGATTGGGGAAGACTTCAGCCAGCTTTCCATTCCGGCCTGGGTGCCATTTTGCAATACCATTCCTTTTTGGGCTTTCCCTATATGGAAGCCATAGCGCTCACGATGCTTTTTCCGCTGGTCAAACAGGGGGCAACACGCCCCTTTTTGCTTGGGCTCTTGACCGCTTCCCTTTCTCTTAGCATGACCTTGTTTATGATTATCGGTTTATTAGGAGTGGAGAGGGCGTCACAACTTACCTTTCCAGTGTATACGACCGTGCAGGAAATTTCCATCGGAGAGGTGATCGTCAACATCCATTCCATTATCTCCGTTATTTTACTGATTCTGATTTTTATCAAGCTGTTGGTACTCGTTTACGGAGCTTCCGAAACGCTGCGTCAAGTATTTCGTCCAAAAACCCGGTGGCCTCATTTTCTGGGTTTGACGATTTTGTTGTCGGCGACCGCCTTGTCCATCTATGAAAACCCGATCCAAAACGAGGAATGGGATGAAAAATATACATTCATATATGACAGTTTCTTTGTTCTACTGATCCCCTTTTTGTTGCTAGTGACAACATGGGTCAAACGCACGTTCGAGAAGCGAAAAGGAGGATGAATTGAACATGTTGATGCTTCACATCCTGCTGGCGCCTTTGATAGGTTTACCGATGTTGGGATTGCTTCGAAAGAGACTTTATCGGGATGCAGCAGTTTTTGGGGCTGTATCTGTTATTGGATACGGATTATGGATTTGTATCGTGAATCATCGTCCTTTTATCATTACGATTTTTATTGAAAGAATGATTGAAATGTTAAAATCCATTTCAACGACGATGATATAAACGTAGAATGAATGAATTGTTTTGCGGGTTCTTCCCAGTTTAGTACCACTATGATCCGCCAATCCTTGTGACAGAACCTTAACAGGAGATATGAAGGATGACTGAAAACGAATGATTACTAGCGGCAAAATTAATGCTTATAATAAACCGTTCCTTCATACCAGCCTTGTAGCCAGATTCTAGGGTACTGATTTTGAACGGGTTGATCTCGTGCGGAATAACCATTTCATAGATTTCCCTATCAAATAATACTTCTGTCGGAGGAAAGCAAGAAGTGAAGTCACTATAATCATAATTAAATAACCAAGCATTAAACTATTTTCAAAATCTTGGTGCATTGAAAAATAAACAAAACAGACTATTAGAATACCAATTACCGTTTTTTTTATATCAGTATCTCCTCGTATAATATGTTTATAAAAAATAAATATATGTGGTAAACTTGGGCATCAGAAGATTATCATAGGTTAAATTTATCGGAGACCAAGCAATGATCAAATATCAGGGGGAGGTCGTCGGAAACGACGGCCTTTTTACTTGGTTCAAGGGTTATGCGGCAAACTGGTCTCGTAGTAGATATGCGGCATGATAGGATACCTAACTAGAGACTGCAATTTTGCATGCTTCTTGAGACAAAAAGGACGCGTAAGCTTATGCTCTTTCATTTTACTGGTGATTCCGGATACTTTACCTTAGGTTTAGGTCCTTTAGCAAACCCGGATATACTCCTTTCAATTTTCTTCTTCCCTTAATAACACAGCTCAAAACTTCTTTTCATCGGGCATTTTTTCTTGTTATTTCGCCCCCCTTCCCTCCCTCTTTTTATTTCATAGCTTTCAGAAAAGTTGCTAAAGCAATATCATGTTTGTCTATTATTAAAAACGTTTGAAATCATGATATGCTGTTCGCCGCCTGATTATTTGGCGGAAAAAAACCATGGATTCGCCATTCGGTTTGGCGGAGCCAAACCGAATAAACAGCCGACAATAGCCTAATCCCTTCTGTACATTGACGGGGGATTAGGCTATTGTCGATTAAAAAGAAAAATGCTCCCGAACCTTTGGCGAGGATCCCCGGGAGCATTCACTTCATCATGTCAAAAGTACTTTATTTCGGCCTTTCTTGCAAGGCTTATTTACGCACTTTCGAGAATCAATCTCCTGACGTCCAAATCTGCTGTGACGATTGCGGCCGGCTTCTCCATAAACACGGTCGTTATTGGCGAGGCGTTGTGACGAAACACGAAGTCATCCTGATCCCCATCTACCGCTGGTACTGTCCTGCTTGTAATAAGACGATTTCCCTTCTGCCGGAATTTCTGATTCCATGGGCCCGGTATGCGACTTGGGTGCGAGAAGCGGCATTGAAGCGCAAGCGCAAGGGATTCTCTTGGCGGCAGATCGCAGAAAGCACGACAACATCTAGCGTCCGTTACAGCTTCCGTACGTTGAAACGCTGGTGGGCAAGGCATTTGCACCGCGCAGCAAATGCGGCACTTTGGGTTGCCGGGCAATTCATTGCCGGGGGAGTAGACGAAGATATGCTCCGCCTTTACCCCACCATGATGAATCCAACGCCAATGGACACACTGGATTGGCTGAACAAACTGTTATCCCGATTCATCCCCGCTGGCGCATCTAGACGGGGCTATTGGACTTTTCTAAATGCAGGGTTACCTGCAGCATCACGCTTATAAATTCCTTCAGCATCCGCCGCCAAGGAGCACGGCAAGCGAAAGTCGCCCCCAAAATCGCTTTAAAAATCGCCTGGACGGCAAGTTGCCCTCCCGATCCCACAAAATATGCGCCCTCCCTGGTTTCTAGCGTCTATGGGATACTCTCATAGACCACAGGGAGAGGAGATTTTGCATGGATGAGCAAGCAAGGCAGCAAGAGGCTAACTTCCGTTACGGCTTGATTGCGCCCCTGGTTAGCCGCAAATTGGATCCCGGAGAGCAAATGGCACTCATGCGCGAAATTGTAAGCCACGAGTATGAAACACCGTCGGGAAATGCCGATAACCTTATGCTGCAAGATCATCAGCATTTCTTATTTTCTTTACAAATCAGTCAAATGAGTAAACTCCATGTGCGTATAATAAACGCTTGTAATAGGAAAACAGACTTCTAAATCTGAATTCAAATCGCTATAAACGAAAAAAGACCGTACAACAGTCTATTTACAATTTTTATTCATGAAATAATGCGTACTAAGATCAGTTCTCTAGCTCGCGTACTGTTTCTTTTACCTAGATGCTAACCCGGTGGAAGCAAAGTTTCCAGGGCAAAAATCTACGCGGATTAGCGGTCAGACTAGCTGACGGCTATAAAAGTTTAATACCTGATTGCAGGTCCTTATATCCAGTTGAGTTATTTAACCCCTTTTTCTATGAAAGTCAAGTAATCGCACTCTATGTGATGTGTTCAGCATCCAGCACCATTATCTAAGATTTTGAGCCCTTTTCACGTATTCATAGAGTTGTTACTTTCGAAATTCAGGTTTAGCTATTTTCCTGGCTAATATTCTAAACCCACTATAAACAAAATATCCAATTAAACAACCTGTCATATTCAAAATGATATCATCAACATCAAAATAACCTAACATTGTGACAAATTGGAAACTCTCGATCCCAATTATACTGATTAAACAAATCAACAAAGTCTTAGAAAGTTTCCTGTACTTTGTAAAAATAGTAGGGATTAAGAATCCTAATGGACAGAACGTAACAATATTACCCAAAATATTTATGAAGGCAAATGGAGTCGTTTTAAAACGGAAATAACTTGAGATACTTCGAAAAGGATCTACATTGTAGTTCCAGATCCCGATACTCCTATTTTCAAGTATGGATTGTATTCTATCAATAAAACCAATAGGTTTTACTACAATGATCGCCACGCGGCGGGGCTTTTTCCAGGATGTCGCTTTGTAAATGAGCGTTATCCCTTCGATAATCCAGTCTTCATCGACAAATCGTTTCCAGTACCGGCAGGCTGCACCTGCGCCGCAAGGCGCTGCGTCCTTTTCAGCTTGCCGACGTAGCCGATGTTCTTGCCTTCCCACAGGCTATAGAACTCCTCGCCGCCGAAGCCCTTGTCGAATCGGGCATATTTCACCGAACGTCCGCCAAGGAGCTCGAACGTGTTGTCTAAGAATGAAGCAGCATCCGTAGAGGCATGCGTGTTCCCAGATCGGAGGAAGTCATTCAGGCACAGGCGAGACTGCCCCTCAAATGTCAGTAGCGGGTGGTAGCTTTTGCGGCCGGGCTTGTGCGGGTTCTTTCCTTTCTCTGCGCCGACTTGATCGCCGTATACGGTTTCCGCCGTCGAATCCAGATCAAGGACAAGTTTAGACGGCAGGCAGGGCCGAATGACGGTCTGATTGAGCGTTCGCAGTTCGAACCGCAAGTTAGGACAAGATGTTCTCAATCGAATCAGTTCTTTGTACAGCAAGGTATGGTGTGGGCATCGCCCGCCAAGAAATCGCTTCAGAAGCTAGTCGCGCTATAGTTTGCGAAAATGAAAGAGCCGCTCGCAGCCGAGCATCCAACCCACGATGAGATAAAGCAGAATGCGGTAAATCGGAAAGAGAGAATTTCGTCCTTTGCCGCAAGAGATGTCACGTAACGCTTCGGAGAGCTTTATTTTCTCAAGGTATTCCAGAAAGATTTTGATGCCTCCGAAGCTGGTGGCATTCTCCAAGGAAAATTCAGTCTTGATCTTGCTGACGGGTGTGGTAGACTTCACCTAAAAGGTGCTCCTCTCTTTGGGTGATGTGTTTCAGTCAAACACCATTCTACCAAAGATTTGGATCCCTTTTCACGTTTCCACGGAGCTGTACGTTCGAAATTCAGGATTACTTTTCGTTTCTAATTAGTTACCCCTGAAAAATTCGAATTTAGAGTTCGCTCTACTCTCCTTGAAATTTTCAGGTGGACATATTTCCTTTGTATTCCATTTCTTTGCCTTATTTGATCATCTGAGCGGCTTTTCTGAGGTTATGAACCCAAATTCCCAAGCCGATCCAGGTTTTTGAGCCAACAAAGCCCCTGTACCGGCTGCGGTTTAAACCGTACCTGCGTTTCAGTAAAATGATTTTGGCTTCACCTGCAGCGCGGAAGCGTTGCAAATCTTTATACCATAACTGTTTCTCAAGTTCCGCACGTTTCTTGCTCTTCTTCCCTCAGAATGGGGTGCTGATTCGTGTTACACCCAGTTCTGCAAGGGTCGATTCATTTTTCTTGCTGCCGAAGGCCGCGGTCGGTTGCCACAGCACGGGGCACCGAGCCAAATCGTTCTTTATGTTGTACCACGGCGGGAACGAGCATTTCGTCGTCCGAGGGGTTACCTTTGTATAACTCATAGCCGGTTACAAACCCATTTTCGGTTTCATCGATTCGCGCTTTGTATCCGAATTCCGCGCTCTTGGATAGCTTCCCTTTTTTGATCGGGCGTGCTTCAGGATCAAAGAAGCTGACGATCCGATCTGGAATAATGCGGTTTCCGGATACCACTTGCTTGGCCTGATCGACGAGCTTTTGGGTCAAGGTAATAGCTTCACCTAACTTCTCTTTCATCGCCTTGACGGACGCCTTACCTTTATCCTTTGTAAGATTCATAACAGCTGTTGATTTCTGACATACGTCTTCCGTCATCGCAACGACTTGCTCCGTTATGGCATTGAGCTCGTCCCATGACTGTTGCGTGCGCCGGCGCAGCAACTTGGCGATCGAAAGGATGTGTTGCTTCACTTCACTGTTTTTATCCTCGAAGTTCCGGGTCGCTTCGGACGCCACTTTCCGGATCTTGCCTACCAGGCGAGTGATGACCTTTACGCCATCCTGCAGCAAGGTCGCATCGGTCGGATGATGTACATCCGATTCGACTACGGTGGTATCCGTCCGCAGCTTCCGGTGTTTGAGCACCTTCGCTTCATCCAGTTTTTGAAGCAAAAGCTCATTGAGTTGTTCGACCCATTCTTCGCCATAGCGCTGGCGCGCTTTGATCAAGGTCGTCGGATCAGGCATCTTTTCGTCAATGGGTATGCGGCAAAATCGCCGCCACGTCAGACTGTCGCCTACTTCCTGCACGAGGGATTCGTAACCGAAATTGTAGCGGCGCTTCAGATACATGAGACGCAGGAAGGTTTCAATCGCTTTGGTCGGACGGCCCCTTCGGGTGTGATGCTTCTCTAGAAAAGGCTGCATGAAACGTTCATCATCCAGCAAGGCATCTATTTTAGCCAGTTCTTCAGGCAACGACCATACGCTCTCAGAGATGATGGAATCCCACAATGTGATTTGTTCTTCACGAAGTTTCAACATTTTTCTCACCTCAAAAGGATTTTGAGGGGCAATGAAGAATTCATAAGCATAGGAATTCGGCCCCCCTTTGGATGGTTATCTGGACAATAACTAATTCCATTTTGAGGCAGTGAATTCCTTTTATTTTTGATCAAAACCCTGATTTTTTCAGGGGTAACTAATTAACAGTGAGCAACATTCAACATGCATCGCATCGGGAGTTTGTCTTCATTCTGGAAAGCTGCAGAATGCTACTTTCTTGATTTATTCTTCATTTCTTTCTTTATGCGTAATAGACTCTCCTTCTACATCTATATTAGGAAGAATTTTATCTAACCACTTCGGAATATACCAAGCTGATTTTCCCATTAGAGTCATTACAGCAGGTACTATTGTCATTCTGACAATAAACGCATCGAAGAATACTCCAAAGGCTAGTGCCATTCCAATTGATTTAATCATCGCATCAGGATTCATCATAAATCCGAAAAATACTGCCATCATAATAAGAGCTGCAGCAGTTACTACTCTACCGCTGTCTCTCATTCCATATAAAATAGCTTTACGACTATCTCCAGTATGCATATAACTCTCTCTCATTTTACTAACTAAGAATATTTCATAGTCCATAGCTAGTCCAAACAATATCCCTATTGTAATAACAGGTAAAAAGGCTAATATTGGAGATTCCGATGGAAATCCAAAGAAATTAATGAAATGCCCATCTTGAACAACAAATACCATAAATCCTAATGTTGCTCCTAATGAAAGTAAGAATCCAACTACTGCTTTCAACGGTACTAATAGTGATCTAAAGACCATTACTAAGAGTATATAAGCAAGACCAATTATTAAGGATGCAAATAATGGTAAAGCATCATTCAATTGCTGTGATATGTCAATGTTCATAGCCGTGCTACCTGTTACCATTAATGCAATATCATGTTCTTTTTCTGTTTCTTTAGATTTGTCTCTAATAAGATTTACCAAATCCTTTGTTTCTATATCATCCGGTCCGGATTCTGGTGTAATTTGAATCATAAAAATTTCTCCGGAAGGTCCAGGTATAAGTGGTGATACAGATTTAATATCTTTTAAATCACTAATTTCTTTCACTATTTCTCCAATAACTTGAGGTGTTTCCTCTGTTACTTTACTAACTTTTGCAGCAACAACTAATTGTGCATTAAAGCCTTCTCCATACCCTTCCGTTAGTAAATCATATGCTCTTCTTTCCGTCATTTCCGTTGATTTAGCTGTTCCATCAGATGGTAGCCCCAAATTCATATGGAAGAAAGGAATTGTAAGAATTGCAAGGAATGCAATGGATACTAGCGATATAATGATAGGATGTTTAGTAACCAATCTCCCCCATCTATTAGCTTTTTCTTCGTCTGTTCTATTCTGACCATTGATTTTTTGCCAAAATCTACTTTCCTTTGCAGGCGACAATCGGTGGCCTATCATACCTAAAATTGCTGGTAAAGTAATAATCGAAATAAGCACGGCTGCCAGTATACTAATAGCGGCTGAAACACCCATAAGGGTTAAGAATGGAATTTGAGCTACAGATAAACCCAATAGTCCAATAATAACAGTCAAACCTGCAAATACTACAGCACTTCCAGATGTTCCTATGGCTATTGAAATTGAATTGTTGATGGCATGTCCCTTTGCCAATTCTTGTCTGAATCGTGTAATAATAAATAGTGAGTAGTCAATACCTACCGCTAAACCCAACATAGCTGCTAGAATTATAGAAATAGAATTCAAATCAATAAAGTAGGCACCAATCATAATACCTAATAAGCTAATTCCTAAACCTAATACCGCTATAAGAATTGGTAAGCCTGCTGCAATAAATGAACCAAAAGTAATTGCTAATACAATAAATGCAACCACTACTCCAATTACTTCATAAATTCCTTCAAACTGTATGCTAGAGAAGGTAATATCTCCTCCCATTATTTCTGTCTGAATACCTGCATCTCTTGTTATTTCAATACTATCCAAAATGTATTCTTTCGATTTTTCTGACACTTTGTCAGCTTCTAACGCAAACGTAACTTGTGCGTAACCAATTGTTTTATCTTCATTTAAGTTGTTCAGCTCTATCGGTGATTGAACACTTGCTACTTTCGAATCTTTACTTATTTCATTAAGTACTTCCGTAATTTTGCTTTGGACATCCTCTGATTCCAACGTTCTATTATCTGGTGCTTTAAATACGATGTTTACAGTTGATTGTTCGGAAGTACCTGCAAATTCTCCTTTAATCAAATTGGCTGCTTTTTCCGCAGGTGTATTGGGAATAGTTAGTTCTCCATGAAAAGATGGTTTTAAACTCAGTACTAATACTGCTAATATCATCAAAATTCCTACAGTGCCAAAAAGTACCGCTTTTTTTATGTGTTGCTGACCAATTTCCTAATTTATAAAGATACTTTGCCAATGTAATCTCCTCCTGTATTTCCTGTCTGTATATGTGCTAAAACAACCAAATTGATAAAATAAACACCATGAACGATTGTTCATTTTTGTTTCAAAAAAATATCCACATTATTTAAATGTGAGACATTTCTTTAAATCGGCTTTCAGTACCGTGAAATGAGAAAAACATCAACTGGTCAATGAGGATGCTAATTTTTTCCCCATCTTCTTGAGTCTTTAAAATGGTATATAATCCTTCTACAAAATTTGTTGATAGGACATAGAAAATAAATGTCTAAACAAAAATGTAAATTATTAGGGGTTTTTAACATGTTCCATTCCACCACAGATGTGTATGTAACAAAACGGGAAACGATACATTTTGCAAAAGACCTGGTATCCGAATCTGGTCAAGTCGAATCCAAATTTATTACCCAAACCATTTACTGTCTGTTGAAGTCCAAAAGTGTGATTCTTAGAAATATCGCAGTCGCCTTGAATGAATTCATTCAGGTAAAGAATACAATTGATCGATTAAGTCAGAATCTGCAACGACCGTCTCCGTCGCTCACCACCCGCTATGCGAAATAAATGGTGAATGCACTTGATGAGGACGCGTTAATTCTGGAGGACGACTCCGATGTGATCAAACCGTATGGTCGAGCATTCGAAGCGTTGGGGCAGGTCAGAGACAGCTCGAGTAAAGATTACAAGATTGAAAAGGGTTATTCGGTCACGGAAATAGTCGGTTTGACGCCCCGCAGAAGCAACCCGTCAACCTCTTCTCTCGGATCCATTCTTCCACAGAGAAGGGATTCAAATCAACAAACGAAGTGCTGTTAGAGGGACTCCGTCACGTCATCGGCCATTTGAAAAAGTAGGCTACATTTGTTTTTGACGGGTGTACCCTTCTTCCTCAAAGTCGGAAACGTAGGCCGTTTCGTCAGCTGAATTCTCTACTACCAGCAACATATCGATGATTGGCTTGGCCCGGCACCGAAGTATATCCAACATGCTCTAATTGCAGAACCTTGTTGCCAAGTATTGAACGAATTCGTTCGGCCTCTTGCTCGAAACGTTTCTGAAGCCTTTCCTCACTGGCAGATGCCATTGTCGAATGGTCACGATACGGTGTCAAATATTCCACACCGCTTTCTTTCAGATAAGATATGGAATCGCAGAACTCTTTAATATACCACAAGCGTATATGTAAGCCAAAGCATATACCTTGCCCTCGACCCTTTAAACGGCGTCAGCAGCTATTGGTTCGCTTAACTCGATACTCGTTGGAAGACTTTTAGAAAAAGACAAAAAACTTTTTGACTCCTTCGGCTTTTATAGTGGGACCTGCTTCTTTTCATTGTCGATTTCTTCAACAAGGTTTATTTCGAATCAAATGTTAACTTAATATTTATTGGTTGCAAAGTTCTTTTAAGTGGTGAGTAATAATTTGTTCCGTTTTTTCAATGGTGAATATATCCGGTCTTAATAGAGCATGTATGGATAAACCTTCAATGACTGCAGAAAGCCTTAATTTTTCGATTTCAATATCTATGTCTTTTTTTACATAGCCTGCCTTTATCAAGATTTCAAGCAGTGCCTCCATTAAAATGTATTCTCCTTCGATGAGTTCATCTTTTTTCGTGTTCAAAACTGCACTTGTAAGTGAACGAATGACGAAAACCAGCCATACGCCAGCTTCAGCTTGTTTATCCCGATCGACAGGAACCAATTCTAACAACGTTTCCTGTACCGCAATGAAAGGGTCTTGTGACCATGATTTATTCTTCGACCGTTCTTTCCCGCGAGCAAGAAAATAATCCATGATAAATAATAGTAACTCATCCTGGTTTGAGAAATAATGTCTCAATGCTCCGGCAGACATTCCAGCCTCAGATGCGATTCTGCGGATAGATGCTTTTTCAATACCTTCGGTTTCAATAATTTTCCAAGCCGTTTCAGCGATGAGCTTTCTTTTGTGATCATGATCAACAATTTTCGGCACTTCAAATCACCTCTTGTTTTATTTAACACACTGTGTTATTATTATTTTATCACAGTGCGCGAAATAAATAAATAAGGAGGATGTTTAGGTGATTGAAATCATTGAATCATTAATTCCTGCCAACATAGATTTCACAACAGCACTCCTCATTATTGTGCTCTGTGCTGTCATTGATATTTTAAGCCCCGGGGTATTGGCGATTACAGCTTATATCCTTCTCATACAAAAGAAAAAACAGCATCGCGATTGATCGTTTTTTTATTTTCGACACAATTTTGCTATTTTATAATGGGTATCTTGGTTTATCTCGGAGTTGGGCCGATTCTTGGTATTATAGAAAGCATGGCGAACAATCAAATTTCAAGTTGGTTTTATACGATACTTGGAGTCGCCTTTGTACTCATTAGTTTTTATAAGCCTAAAAAAGGGATGGAATCCCGATTTTTGGAATGGTTACCTACGCAAGTGTCTATAAGAGGGATGATCATACTCGGTATTATTGTCTTTGCGATTGAGTTTACCACAGCTTTACCGTATTTTTACTCGATATTACTAATGGATGGTTTAGCGTTTCATACGGGTTTGTCCATTGGCATTTTACTTGGCTATAACGCGATTATGGTACTTCCTTCAATCTTACTATTGATCGTGTTTATACTATGTAAAAACTGGATAATGAATCAGCTTGAACAACTGCGATCAAAATTAGTAAAAGCTCCGTTGTCTTCTGTATTAGTCGGAGTGGCAGTTATTGGGGCGATTTTATTCAATATTGGCATCAGGGGAGTTCTATCTTGATATTCGTTATGTAAAAAGGAGATGTAGCGTTATGAAAGAGATTGCAAGCGGTGCAAGTTTACTTCTATTGCTTCAGGGAGTTGGAGGTATCATAAATCGATTGGCAGGCGGGGGACCAAGTTGGTTTCTCGTCAATTACATCGATGCATTGCAAGGATATGAAATAATAGCCAGTATAATTTTAGTGATATTGGGAGCAATTATTGGTGTGGGTTCTCTTAAAATAAAGGATAAAGTTGACTAACCTATTATGTCTTGAAGACCTCATAGTTATTCCTCACCCTTGAAGTTTATTCTATGAGCATGATACTTGGGTGAGGAAGGCTCGTAAAGTGTTCATGGTTATTCAATCAAACGTTGCTCTTCCGCCATTCTTCTTGATTTAATTCCCCGTTTATTGCAGCTGCGGATACAGCACCTGAAGCAGCTGCAACAATAGATTGGTGTAAGTGTGTAGTTGCATCCCCTGCTGCATAAACACCAGGTACACTAGTTTTTCCAAACTCATCGACTTCAATGATTCCAGTATCCAACATCCGGCAACCAAGGGCAACTGGCAAATCCGATCCAAGTTCCAATTCCGGCTTGAAGAAAATCCCTGTGCACGAAATTTCCGTCCCATCCTCAAGCTTGATATGGCTTACCATGCCTTGATTTGATTGGATTGAATGTATTGGTGCATTAAATACCGGGATATTATGTGCGCGCAATTCTTCACGTTCTGCTTCACTCAATTCATCGGGACCATTTGTACAAACTACTAACTGCTTCGACCATCCAGAAAGCAATGGGACAAAATGCATTAATGTCGCTCCTCTGTTTATGATAACTAATTGCTGATCCCTTAGTTCCCAGCCATCACAATACGGGCATACAAACGCACTCTTACCATAGACCTCTGCCAACCCTGGTATGCCAAGATCACGATCCTTCATTCCGATAGCAAACAGCAGTTTACTAGCGGCTATCTTCACCCCCGAAACAGTTTCCAACAAAAATTGTCCATCTTCCCCTTCTATCAACCTGACGATATCTTCCAGATGTGAAACCGATGGATAAGTGCGAAGCTGTTCTTTCGCAATTTTTCGAAAGTCATGTGGGCTAACGCCATCACGTGTTAAAAAGCCATGAGCCTCTCTAGTCACTGCATTACGCGGTTGGCCCTCATCAATAATCAATGTCTTCTTTCTAGCACGTCCTAGTACAAGTCCAGCACTTAAACCTGCAGGACCTCCTCCAATAATAACAACATCAAATTCCTTCATGATTAACTCCCTCCCACTTCGTTTAACTTTCCATACGAGAAGTGATTACTCAGTATAATGCATGGGCTTATTTTCAAAATGGCAAATCTACGGCGTAAACTCGATTTGTCATTTTCTGCATATTTCATTCTAGACTTGACTTTTATTAAATAGTCTATCCAATTTCAAGTAATCTAACATGTACTTTGCAAGTGTTATGACTGAAAAAATCAACATTAAAATTAATGTGATGGAAGCGCCGGGTGGTGTACCCAATTCATAAGAAGCGACTAAACCACTTAACATGCCAACAAGCGCAATGACCATTCCATTTAATATGATAAGTGTTGTTTTTCAAAGGCAAATACAATCAAAGTACACGCCTCTTTCTTCATCCGCCTGAATATCATGCCCATCTGGATCAAAAATTCCCGCACTTCCGGAACCGCCATTGTTTCGTACAACGCGTCCCTTATGCGGGAACTCATCTGATGTAGGCGCTTTGGTTGATTCATCCTCATGAATAAGTAAACATGCTTTGCTCTTCTAACTGAATGAGCACTTTGCCGAAGCGCCCTCCTTGTTTGATTGGGATCGTTTTTCCAGGATAAGTTTGATCCAGATAATCTTCAATGATGGCCTGCGTATTCTCATCTACTGGATAATTGTAAAAGTTAAGCCAATGTAAAACCTCTTGAATGGCTTCCGCACGAGACACAACCCTGACTTTCATTTCTCGTGTGACGAGTGAATGAAAGGCGTACCCTTTTAGATAAAGCAGCTGTAGCAAATACATCATCTCGGAGTTTTGATGCTTGTTGTATGAATGGTTTAACAGCGGCAATATTTCAAGGGTGAGGCTGTGTTCTTTAGGACCTGCCGCTAGGCTGATATAACAAAATTTTCGAGCGCAGCTGATCACTTTCTCCACCATCTCCCAGTCTGTGATCGCCGGGCACATTGACACAAAGACAAAATCAAAAGCTTGGTTCCAGCCTAATGTCTTCGTATCCATATCTTCAAAGGCTGCGCGCACGATCTTTACCTTACCGTCGGCCCATTTTTGATTGTTGTGCTCCAATAGTTCTGTGAACGGAAGCGACGGCTCAACGGCGGTCACATCTGCTCCTCTTTGCGCAAAGGGAATAGAAAATATTCCAGAGGCCGCTCCGATGTCGAGGACAGAGGCGCCATTAAAATTTACGCCTTGATTTTCCAACCAGCCGATAATACGTGCTGACCGTCTTCTTCCTTCATCGTTGAACGATTGCTCATTGTAGTTTTGGGCCGCGATGGCGCCAAAAGTGAATCTCGGCTCGATCCCTGCTGATTTCATCAAGTTTACACCTGTCGTTTGGTCGTCCTTCCAAGCTTGTTCCCAAGCAGCTTCGTTGCGTAAGATTTCGATCATCTAGGTAAACACCTCATTTCTTAATTTAAATGGATTTCAGCTTATGCCTCAAGCTGTTCTCATTCCCCTTCCAACTCTCCTTCAAGCTCTAGGTATTTCTGCCGCAGCTGATGCAAAACTTGTTCATCCGGTGTCCAGTATCCTCGCTGCTCGCTTTCCAGCAATGTTTCGATCATCGCATGGTAAGCCCAACGGTTGTTGTCCTGCAGCTTCCGGCTAAGTGCTTCATCAGCCATATAGACGTCATGCAGACGATCGAATACCCAAGGTTCTACTTTTCCAGTCGTGGCTGCAAGTCCCAGTACATACTCGAATCGGCTGGCCATTACCTTTGCGCCATGATAAGGATGCTTCAAGAGATCGTTGATCCATTTCGGGTTTGTTAAGCGAGTCCGTACTCCGCGTGCAATCGCATGTTCGGCAGATTCTGTCTTGATTTGCTCCCCTGTCGTATCCGTAATATGAATGTCTGCTTTACGACCTTTCATTACTTCCACAGACTTTGCCAAGCCGCCAAAATACTCATAATAGTGGTCAGAATCCGTTACTTCCCATTCATGACTGCTGCGAATTTGCGACACAATATCCACCTCCAGCATATGTGACCGGTACAATTCCGGCTCCGCCTGTCCTCGCGCTAGTGCGCTGTATACATGCTGCTGGCTGTCCGTGTATGCCGCTCCGAGCTCAGACTCCTCGTTCCATAGCTTCGTCTCGATCATCCGCGTCACCGTCGTGCCATACTCTCCTTCTGCCGGGCCGAAGATGCGGGCGCAAGCTAAGTCATGCGCTTGACTTGCCTCATATCCGGCAGCAAGCAGCTCCTCCTCCATGCTTCGTGTATGAGCCTTGAACCAATTGAGCTCATCAGGTTCATCCAGCTCCGAAACCTTGCGGAATAGGTCATGTAATTCTTCCAGCAAATTCGGAAACAAATCGCGAAAAACCCCAGTAATATGCACCATGACGTTCAAGCGCGGTCGGCCTAATTCCGCAAGCGGGATCACTTCATATTCTGTACGGAACGTTCCGACTCCCCCGCCAATGCGAACCCCCATATAATGCAGGATTTGCCCGATGGTTTCCCCTTGTGTGCGCGACGTCTCAATCCCCCAGAGGATGACCGCCGTCGTGTGCGGGTAGTCCCCGTGCTGCTCGCGATATTGCTGTATGGAGTTTTCGGCGACAATCGCCCCCCGTTCAGCAGCTGTACGGCTGGGCACTAAGCGGGGATCGAATTGGTACAGATTGCGTCCGGTCGGCAATATTTCAGGTGTTCGCAGCACGTCACCAGCGAGCTTAGCTGGAACGTACCGGCCTTCCAACGCCCGCATCAGCCCTTCTGCTTCCTCATTTTGCAATGATCTTAGGTAAGCTTCGTAACCGTACTCGAGCGAAGCTTCCAACTGCTTAAGCCAATCTGGATGTTCACTCTTATACATGTCCGGGATTGCCTTGTTTGACACATAAGCGGTCACTAACGCATTCGCTTCCTCATCGAGCTGGCGCAGCAAGCTCACATGCTTGCCCGAAGTTAGCGCATCCGCCCGAACGCCTTGACGTTCAGCGAGCAGTCCGCGAATTGAGCGAATATTTCCCCGCTCGTGGCGAAGCACGAATTGCATATGGTTCAAAGCGACTTCAGGAGAATAGCTGTCGCCAAGCACATGCAGTCCACTAGGGATGAGCGAACGCTGCATGCGATAGAGCTCCTCCTCCATGTGTTCTACGGTCTCCGCGGAGAAGTCAAGCGACTTCGCTACCGCCTGCAGCTCTTGTAGAATCGCCTCACATCGTTCCGGCGCGAGCTGCTTCGCTTCACGATATTCGTGCAGCAAGGCTTCAAGCTCACGCCATTCGCCATACAGCTCAGCTTCAGTAAAAGCCGGCGCCTGATAGCCGATCAATACGGCATGGCTGCGCCGCTTGGCGATCATCGCTTCGGACGGATTCCCTACGTAATAGTAGTACAAATTTGGCAAATCCCCGAGTAAGTCATCCGGTACACAGTCCCCAGACAGAGCGGCCTCTTTCCCCCGCTGAAACTCTAAGGTGCCGTGTGTCCCGATATGGACGATGGCATCCGCTTGAAACTGTTCACGAATCCATTGATAAAACGCAGTATATTGATGCGTAGGTAGTAACGAACGATCGTGCAGTGACTTCTCTGGATCCTCATGGATACCGCGTGAAGGTTGCAGGCCGATAAACACTTGGCCGATCATTAGACCGGGTATGAGAAAGGAGCCGTTGTCCGTCATGATGTCACCAGGCGGCTGACCCCAGCGGCTTATCGCTTCTTCTCCCCATGAACGACCGGATAGCTTCTGTGTGAAATGGGGATCCGCATAACGGATCAACTGACTCGAAGCTTGAGGATCAGACCATTTTGCGGAATTGACTAGACCGCCCTCTATAAATCTGGCACGCAGCTCCGCCGCTGACAGTTCCTCGGTATGATATCCTTGCTGCTTCAGCCAGCTCAATAAACGTGCTATCGATTCGAATGTATCCAAGAAGGAACCGCCGAACACCGTTCCTTCGCCTGGCGGATAATTGTAGCCAATGAGCGCCAGCTTCTTCTCTGCATTGGGCTTGCTCCGCAGGGCAAGCCAGCGGCGGATGCGATCTGTCAAGCGTTTTGTCCGTTCAGGGATAAGTGCAAGTCGCTTTAGCGGAACGTTTAGCTCGGCGTCTTCTCCTTCTTCCTGCAGTGCCGCTATCGGAAACATCTCCACGCTCCCGTCAAGCTCCGGAAGCATGACCTGAACGAGTAGCAACGAAGGCTCAAGTCCACTCGCAGACTGTCTCCATTCTTGTTCCGTTCTACTGTTCAACAATAGCGGATGCAGCATCGGCACATCGAGCTGTTCCAGCATCTGCACAGCCCCGTCCTGATTTCCTCCGCCGGGACCAATCCCAAGTCGGAAAGGCAGCAGGTTCACGATAAGGTCGACTTGGTGACCGTCGCCAAGTAGCAACTCGCGCAGACGGTCGAGCGGAATGTTCATCACTGAAGGAAACGCGATCGGCATGACGTTCACGAAAGCCTCCAATTGTTCCTTAAGCTGCGCAATACATTCTGCGGTATCGAGCGGATTGCTATTCCCAAGATATAAAATCGCGACATTCGGCCGACCTTCGTCGTAGCGATTGCTTTGCCGGTAGCTGGCTGCAGACGAGTAAACCGTGCGACTGCTCGGCTCCATGATCGTTAACTCCCGAACATATACCGGATCCTTAGGCTCCGGCAACAGGTGACAGCTGCCATATTCTCGGCCAGCCAGACAAATCAGACCGAGCATATTGTCAGTACCTCCGCCCCGCCAATATTCGGTAAATCGAACGTAGTGTTCATAATCCGCCTTACCCTCATCCATTCCTTCTAGCGGCAAGAACGTTGCCGCATGTGTATGCCCTTCTTGTCTAGGCAAATTTGCAAAGGTCAGACTGCCTAGCCTGAGCAGCGAAGCGATCTCAGCGGAGTTGCCGCCAAGCGGAACGATATGAGCCGTCCCTTTGCTTAGCAGGCTACTCAACCATTCGACAACGTCCTGGCGGACGCCATGTGCATCGAAGATGACCAGGTCAGCTCCAACAAGCGTGGCTTCCACGTCCTCAAGCTCGTCGATCTTCCGATTCCCTAAATCGATGATGGTCAGATGCAGCTGATTTTTCTGATTTTGATCAAGCAATTGATATGCTTCAGACAAATGCGACAACGTCGTTTCCCCGTTTGTGAGTATGGATAGCTTCAACGCGCCATCCTCCTTTCCGTAATCCATAAATCATTATTTTTAGATCAACGTCCGTACAGCTCGTTCGATACTCCCAGCCTCCAATTGTTCTAACCGGTAATACCGCGCTTGCATCGCTTCCGCCAGCTTGCGGGCATAGCCGAACCGTACTACACCATCCTCCGTATCGATCACAAGTGTGCGTATGCCAGCCGCTGCGATGCGTTGTGCAGCTTGCAGGCTTTCCTGCCATGGATCACCTGCCGCTTCTGCGCTGACGTTCGCCTTTCCATCGGTCATGACGATCATCGCGGGGATGAGTCCACTTCTTCTATTTAACAAAGGGCGGATCGCCATAAGTCCCTTTTCCAGTCCAATACCTAGCGGAGTTTTCCCGCCAGCTGGCAGCGTCCTCAATTTGCGTTCCGCGAGCTCTACACTGCGTGTCAACCCGAGCAGCAATTCAGCTTGTTGATCGCGAAAGGCAATCAAGCCCACATGGTCACGCTGCCGGTACGCATCACGAAGTAAAGACAATACCGCACCTTTGACAGCCTTCATTCTCTTATTTGCATTCATCGAACCGCTGGCATCGACGACGAATAGCAAAGCAGTTCCTGTCTTGTTTTCCCTAACCTTCACACGCACATCACTCGGCTCAATCCATAGCTTTAAGTTCGTGTTATATGAACTTGATTGTTGCTTACGTATCCGCTGAAAGGGAGCCGCCATACGAAGCGTGGCATCAAACGCAATGTCTCTTAGAGGGCCGCGCGGCATCGCAGCCCGCACATATCGACCGTTTACCGTTCCTACTGACGCTTGATTTCGTTTCCCAGTTTGCGCTTGCTTCATTGGATGCGGCGAGGTAAAGACGAATGGCTGCACAGCGATTTCCCGTCCAACGGCTTCCACTACAGCCCGCGCCTCTGAGGAAAGAGATTGTCTACTATCGGCTTCGCCATTGTGGTCGCCCCCAAGTTGTGCAGGCGAAGCGAATTGTGACCGGTCAACTTGCTCGCCGTTTGTCGCATTATTCTCTCCTTCCGCTTGGCTTTCTCTTTGGCTTTCCTTATCGCGATGCGATCCTGGTGATGGATGATCGCCATTCGAATCATGCTTCGTTTGCTCTTGATCCGGCAAGTCTCCAGGCGACTTCCCTCGCGACACTTCCGGTTGAGATGCTGCACGCATCCGGTGCGGCAGCACAAAGCCCGCCGCTTCTTGCAGATGTTCCTGTGTCGTCTCGCTAAGACCCTCCCAAGCTGTGATCGTACGGACCGCTTCGATCAGCAGGATGTCCGCGCGGTGTCCCAGACAGCCAGCTTCCTCAGCGATTTCGGCAGCCAAACGTAGCAGCTCTCCATCAATATGTACAGCAGGCAGCCGAGTCCTAGCCGCTGCGATACGTGCTCTCAATTCCTTCGTTTCCGATTCATAAGCTAGGCGAAACGACTCAGGATCTTGTTCGAAGGCGAGCAAGCGGCTTGCGATTTCCGTTCGCTCCGCAAGGTCCGCCGAGGTTTCCAGTCGCACATATAGCCCGCAGCGATCAAACATCGCCGGCAGCGGCCTCCTATCGTCCGGACTCATAGCTGCGAACAGGCGGAATGCTGCACTGTCAAGGCCACTTCTTCGCTCAGAGCTCTTGCGGACATGCCCATGCGCGGGCTCGCCCGCCACATTGTCGCCAGCAGTCAGGACCGCTTTCATTAACCTTTCGGGCATGATATGCGCATTGTCTACCGTGACGATGTGCCCATCCGCAGCTGCAAGCAAGCCGGGTACAAACGTTCGTTTGCCGCTGCGGACAGCAGCTGCCATATCCCAGTCGCCCCAAAGCCGTTCCTCATCCACGTTCAAAGGAATGTTAATGACGTTAAGTTCCGGCAGAAGCTCTGTAACACCATGGATGAGCGTGGACTTCGCCGTTCCTGGTGGGCCTGCCAGCAGCACCCCCTTTAATCCCGGATTTACAGCATGAAGCAGCAGCGCCTTTTGCGCACGTTCTTGACCGACTACAGCACAGAACGGATACAAGTGAGGCTTAACTTGCATGGGTGACCTCGGACAGAAGGTCGCCGAGCAGCTCGCGTATCGTCTCGTGGTCATATGCTCCCTCTTCGAACGGCCGCTTGCGCATGCGATGCGGCATCACCATCATCGCCGCTTCTACCATATCGTCTGCCACGATCTGCGTTCTTCCCTGGAATGCAGCCATCGCCATGGCGGTTTTCATTAACATGATATCCGCACGATGTCCGTCTACCTTCAGCCGAATGCCGACTGCGGCGGTCCATTTCAGTAACTCCTCGGACGGTTTGATCTGCTCGAGCAGCTGACGCGCTCGTTCTATCCGTTCCCGAAGCTCTAGTTGTTGCGGCTCATAACGTCTTCGGAATTCGTCTGGATCTGCTTCGAATGCTAGGCGCCGGCGAATGACCTCCATTCGGCTCTCCACATCTCGTTCCCCATTCACCTCTACTGAAAGCGCGAAGCGATCCAGCAGCTGCGGCCGCAGCTCCCCTTCCTCCGGGTTCATCGTACCGATCAAGATAAAGCGGCTCGGATGCGAGTAGGAGACGCCTTCTCGCTCAACGGTGTTCACCCCCATGGCTGCTGCGTCGAGCAGCGCATCGACGATCGCATCATCGAGTAGATTGATTTCATCCACGTACAAAATATGTCCATGCGCCTTCGCTAACAGTCCCGGCTCGAACTTTTTCTCTCCTTCTCGAATCGCATGCTCGATATCCAATGTGCCGACGACGCGATCCTCCGTAGCATGTACGGGCAAATTCACGACGCTCAGCTCCGGCATTAAGTCCGCGAGTGCGCGTACGGCCGTCGATTTGGCTGTGCCTTTCTCCCCGCGGATCAAGATGCCGCCGAGCTTCCGATTGACAAGATTAAGCAGCAGCCCTTTGCGCATCAAGTCCTGTCCGACGATTGCCGCGAACGGATATACGTCTGCTTTCCCCTCCATGTTGATCCTCTCCTTTGTAAATGTATTAGACATTCGTTATTTGACTGCTGCGATTGCGGGTTGAGCTGAGAAGTCAACCGCCTCAAGCAGCCCTTCGATATGGCAATGCATGCGACCGCTTCGATCATCCCTTCCTACGCTCCCTCTCACACCGAACACATCGCGCAGCATGCGATCGGTGATGACTTGCTCCGGCGGTCCGCTGGCATACATTTCGCCAGCTCGCATCACCAACAATTCATCGGAGCAAGCTGCAGCATGGTTGAGATCGTGCAGGACCATGACGATCGTGATGCCATATTTGCGATTTAAGTTATGGACTAGCTCCATAACCTCCCACTGGTGATTGACATCGAGATAGGTCGTCGGTTCATCTAATAAGATGAGCCCCGATTGCTGTGCCAAGGTCATGGCAATCCATACGCGTTGCCGTTCTCCGCCGGATAAGTTAGACAGCTTTCGCTCCGCAAAGGGAAGCGTTCCGGTCTGAGCCATGGCCCATTCGACAATCTTCTCGTCTTCCTTGCGCTTTGCGCCCCATACAGGCTGATGAGGAAAACGTCCGTAACTGACCAGCGAACGCACGGACACGTCCGGCAGAGATGCTTGACTTTGCTGAAGCATTGCCATATGCCGTGCCAACTGCCGACGGGGATAGCTGTCGAGCAGTCTGCCTTGCAAGAGCACCTTTCCTTGCGCAGGCTTTAATTGACCGGCGCAAGTTTTGAGCAAGGTGCTTTTGCCGCTGCCATTCGGACCGATAATGCTGTAAATTTTTCCGACCTCCACCTGCCAATTCAGCGAATCCAGCACCGTACGGTTGTGAAGCCTCACAGACACGTCTTCCAAGCGTAACAACGTCATCTCGCTTCCCTCCTTAGCAAATATAGAAAGAACGGCGCCCCCAAAGCTCCCATCATAATGCCGACCGGCAGCTCCAAAGGAGCAAACATCAAGCGGGCGAGTGTATCGCAAAAGGTCACAACGGCCGCTCCAAGAAGCACGGATGCAGGAAGTAAGAACCGATAATCACTGCCGATCAGCAAGCGGGCTGAATGCGGAACGATCAGACCGACGAAGCCGAGCAGGCCGACGACGCTGACCGCGCTTGCGGCAAGCAAGGTAGCGAGCGCCGTCAGGAAGAAGCGAGCTGCTTCCACCGACAAGCCGAGGCCGCGTGCATTGGAATCGCCAAGGGCAAGTATATTCAAATGCGAGCTGCCAATGAACGCCAGGCTCATGCCAATGAGCGAATAAGGGAGAATGATTTCAAGCTCTGGCCAGCTTTTGGCGGACAAGCCGCCAACCATAAACACGAGGGCACCGTTCACCCGATCGCTGAAGAAAATTAACAATGCGGAGATGCCAGAGCCGAGAAAGGCGGACACGGCCACGCCTGCAAGTATTAGGCGCACCGGCTGTACACCGTCCTTCCAGGCAAGCAAATAAATGATGGCGGCAGCTCCGGAAGCACCGAGAAAAGCGATAGGTGTCAGCATCGACCATAGATGTGGAAATAAAATGAGAACGATGATGCCGAATAATCCTGCTCCAGATGACACGCCGATGATGTGCGGATCTGCCAGCGAGTTCCGCATCACGCCTTGCAAGAGCGCACCGGACAGTGCCAGATTAGCGCCAACGAGCATGCCCACTAACGTGCGAGGCAGCCGAATGTTCCACACAATTTCCTTCATTGGACCGTCATAACCGTGAAAGACATATAACCAAATCTCTGACAACGAAATGCGGACTGCTCCGGTACCGATGCTGAATCCAGTAGCGAGGATTGCCGCAGCCGTCAAAGCGACAATGACAAGAACGCCTTTGGACATCGGAATACGGAAAGCATTAATGACCATTCTCATATGTATCCGGATAAACAAGCTTAGCCAAATATTCGACCGATTCACTTAATCGAAATCCCGGGTTTGAGAGAAACCGATCAGACGGCAAGATGATCATACGGTTTTCCTTCACAGCACGCAGCGATGTCCATGCAGGTTGGCTGGCCAGATCGGATTGAATTTTCTTCTCCCCATCTTCTCGCGCCCCGTGGATCAGAATAAAAACATAATCCGGATTTAGCTCGACGATTTTTTCCAGACTAAATGGTGCAGTCGACGGACTGTCGCTTGCTGCTTCCCATGTTTCCGCCAAATTGTGCATATGCAGCATAGTTGCGACCTCGATTCCGACGGTATCTTGCCGCTGCACAGAAAGGCTGTTAGGGGTCACGTTCAGCATGATGAAAGTTGGTGCATCACTGGCCGGTACCCGGGCAGTCCATTCACGAATTTCCTGATCCAAATCGGCAAGTGCTTCCCTAGCTTTGTTTTCCGTCCCGGAGAGCTGACCGAACAACACCGCTTTTTGCTTCAAGTCCGCATATGTACTCAGATTGAACAGGGCGAACGGCACGTTACTCGCATCCAAAATCGCCGTTAACTCACGGTGAAACACCACAGAGCCGATCACGAGATCAGGCTTTAAAGCAAGTAGCTTCTCCGTATTGACGGTCGTCATTCCCCCGACTTCTTCGATTCGCTCCGCTTTATCCGGCACCGTTCCACCCGGTGATGTGGCGTGGGCAATGGCGTGACCGTCAACCGAATAAAGCAAATCCAATAGCTGCGGCGATAGGACGATGATGCGCTGTGGTTGCTCAGGCAGCCGAATCTCCCTTCCAGTGTCGTCTTCGAACGTGAGAAACGACTCCCTTTCCTCCGCATCATGAACAGATACAGGTCTAGACTCCGCTGACGGCGATAACTCCAATGCATCACGATTATTGTCGCTCGCAGGATTGGACGGCGCTGCACAACCGGATACGAACATAACTCCTGCTAGCAGTCCTCCGCTCCATTGGCGAAGTAAATTTTGCCGCTTGTATGCATGCATCACTTTGAACCTCCTGTCTTTTGATTCATACAACACTTCACTCAAAATAATATTATTCGTAATCATTACGATTAACTCATGCATATTGTAACAGCGCCTACTTTTATATGTCAACTACTTCGTAATGTTTACTATTAATTTTTTTGAAAATCAAAAGGACTTGACGGTTACAAAGGTTCCACAAGATTTAGGTGGGAGGATGGCAAATATGCTGTAACGCCACCTCTATCGATGCCCCACCCTTTAATGCGTAGCTTGCAAATACATGACGGAATGTATGGCTAGTAAAATCAATTAATTCGTTGTTCTTATCTCGGATATTATGCTGTTTAATCCATGGTCGCAAATGATTCTTATTCCAATTTGAATGCGAAGCCAATCCAACCGGGTAGCCTTTTTTGCTTCTATTTCTTGACAGGAACAAATATGGAAGCCCTGATTCCTTTTGTAACGGCACTGCATATCTTTGATTTTATCCAATGCGTATACTACTAGTTGATTCGCTGGCTTTGAAACCTCTACTGGTTCGGGACTCAACTTTCCAGTTGAATAAATTAGCATCGTATCGCCGCCTACTTGCTTGATTGAGGCGCTATAAATAGTGATCAACTCACTAATACGCAGTCCCAATTGAGTCAATATATTTAACTTATAATGTTATGTATTTTTTCGATTGAAACACTTACCCTTAGGATAAGCAGGGAGGTTGTAAATCGATGTCTGATTTAAAAAAACTGATCGGTGAAAAAATTCGTAGCATACGTAATAAAAAAAATCTGACCTTACTTCAATTAAGCCAAATAACAGGGCAACAAACCTCATATTTAACCGAAGTTGAACTTGGAAAAAGAAATCTATCCATTGATTCATTGGAAAAAATCATGGACGCTCTTAACATAAAGCCAGGAAATCTTTTAGATTTTCGAGAAATCGATCCAGATTCTCAGGAATTTGAGACCAGAACTGTCCTTGAGGTCCACTATCAATTTCTATTAGGGAAGAAGAGCGAAGATGTAAAGATGATCCATAAGGTAACAACGGAGATTTTCAAATCAATAGATGCCGCAGCGAGGTCTGAATAGCCATTTTTTATCGCCATTAACACAAAAAGAGCGTTTTCTTTTTTACACGGGATTTCGCTCTTGTATTTTCTTTAACTGTACCTGCCAATAATCGCTTCAATAATTTGTAAGTTTTAAGAGCTGACAGTATCCCTATGCAACGCTTAGCCATGTTTTAATTTGGTCTAATGTTGCCTCGCTTTTGGCATGGTTGTAAATATATTCAATCATGTCGTGCTTTTTCTGGATACGGTAGTGATGTAACCCATCGTTTAAACTTCCTTGGCTGTCATACTGGTAATATAACGTAGAAAACATGAGCAGGGTCAAGTAACGATCAATCGCCTGAGTAGATCGAACCTGGTAACGATCCATGGCCGGTTGTACTTGCGCAGTTCGAAAATACGTTTCAATGTCCCAACGTTTGCTGTAATAGCATAGAATCTCTTCATTGCTCAGTGAAATATCCGTGCTCAGAAAGGCCTTCATCAGCTTAGATTCAAAGCCATCTCCCTCTTTCCAACATAGGAGCAGGGCGGCATTTTCCAAGAGATTGAGCTTCCCTTCATAGCGATATACTCGGTAAGCGGAGGAGCCGATCGTTCTCCAGACCTTCAGCTCCTTTAAAATACCCAATTGGACAACCAACCAGCCTAGGTTATAACCAGGTTTCTGAAAATCCCGATCTCAAAAGTAAAAAAAGCGCTTGAAAACCCAAGCGCTAGGTGTTATTCATGATAAAATGGCGGCGAAATCCCTTTAAGCACTTAGTTCCAGAGATACTGCATCCGCGTATACCCGACATCCCATGCTTTCATGTCGCCCTTAATCGTGATCTTCAGCTCATCCCCCGGCTCAAGCGGAATCTTGAATAGCGAAGGGAACAGATCAGGATGAGTACGCTGAAGTTCTCCAGAATTGCTCATGATCTCCCTGTCATCCCGAGTAACACTGATACTACCGGAATAATCCGTTGGTTCGGGGCATCCGTAATCGAAGGAGAAAATCGTCTGTCCCTCAGACTTGTACGTGAACGTTCTGGAATCTCCGCCTTCAGCGCCATATAGGTTATAGCGGAGCGGTATCTTCTGTCCGTTGATTTGAATACTGTCCGGTTTGTCTCCGGTGGATGAATTGCCCGAGTTGTCCGTCCATTCAGTGATCGCCACAAACGGACCCTCTACTTTAGTTGTTATTTTGTCTACCGCCGCCCCTAATCCCCATAAAGCTATAAAAAGAACCATACCCGATATAGCCGTTGCCACCAGATTGCGCCCGAGGCTCCGGTAACGGAAACCAAGCTTGTACGCCCCAAAACCGAGGGCTGCTCCAATCGAATTCTGAAGAGCGTCGTTGATATCGAAGCTGCCCAGGAATGTAAGGGCCTGGATCGTTTCCAGCACAAGAATCGCGATGAAGAATAAGATGATGAAACGGACAAAGCTGACCCGGTATAGCCATGGAATCAATATACCGAAAGGAATAAACGCAATAGTGTTCCCGAAAGCCACCATACTCATTAGGTTGGGATGCAGGAGATCAGCTGGAGACGGCAAACTAATAAAGTTCTCGAGCATGAAAATAAAGGTGTAGCTGGAAATTTGCTCCGAAGCCTCTCCTCTGCCGAAAGCGAAGAACATAAAATAAAGTACAATAATGGTATAGACAATAGTTGCGGTTAGTAAAATTTTGCGTTGTTTGACCATGCTTAACTCCTCCACTCTATTTTTCCACTTGTCACTATAACCTACTTGCCTGTTTCATGAAACCCCCACCCCTTAGCTTGATTAACTTTACTTGCCCAAATTCAGTTCTATGAAATGTAAAAAGAGACACCCTTGACTCTCTGACCAACCACTCCACGCAGAGGAGAACATGATATGTCTCATACGTTTATCACAACAAAATCATTGGAACAATCGGTCGGAACAATGGAAACTTCCGCTCCCCTGCATGATACACGCAGCTCATGCTTACTTGATGCAGGGTTTGAACCGGTGATCCGACTTATAGACGTCCGCATTACACACAAGAGCTAAGCATCGCAAGGCATGTAGAATTCAAGGCAATATCTTCACCCAGCGATTAGTTTCTGAAGTATTTGGCGAGTCATGAATGTGATCGGTCGGTCTTCGCAAATCATGTTCCAGATTTATTGTGTTATTCGCTTTTGCTTCATCCAGCAGGGCGGCCATTAACTTCTAGTATTCTTGGTAAGTCTGATCCGACCTCTTGGCTTACTTACGGCAAATTTTGAAGCAAGAAACGCCGGAATCCCCGGTTGTTCTTCATTTCACCGAATTACACTTTCCACCTCGATCATGCGCCGGACGGAAAGTTCACGACCTTCCTCGCTCTGAAGTTCTTCACGTGCTTTTGTCTTTTAGCCAAGATAAGTCATTTCTCACTTTAATCTCGCGATTCCCTTGCGCTTTGCTGCAACGCTCCTTAAGTGGGCAACCTTCAAGTCTGCACATCGGTAGTAACGCATTTGTACTTCATACACTTTTTTTTTTTTTGTATGCTCTCGCGCAGAAGTGAAGCGCGCATGGGCTTAATGACTGCAGGCGGCTCATTCAGGTTACAAATGGGCGAGGGAGTGGGTATGGGTGAAGGAGTTTACGTCCGCCCTTTGAACGTCGTGTTGTACTCTTCTAACCTTTTCCAAGAACACGACGTTCAAGAGCGACCAGAACTCGTTCCCCCTCCCGACAACTGCAAGATTATAAAAGAGGGATCTGTCCCTAGTCATTTATGACTTTGAGACAGCCCCTTAAAATTAGAGTAGTCAACCCGTAGTGCTTGATTATACAACTTTTCCTCAAGATGGTTCAGTCGTGACCGTTATTCCAACACCTCCACATCCGCATAAGGCGATGCCGGTGACTCCAGCAGCGGCTGCGGCAACCCTTTCAGATGCATGTCGAAAAACGCGCCAATATAACCGCGTTGTGCCGCGAGCGCCTGTTCCGGCTCGACGGTTCCAACACTCCCCTGGACGACTTGAGGAGAAAGGCTCAGCTTATTGCTTATTTGCGGCAACAGATATTGTTGATCGGTGAACGTATAATGCGCCCCGTTCGGTATCGCTACATCTAGTTTCCACCCGCTTGACTCGTTCCAGAACGATGCCCTATCCTCCGCCGTGAGATGGGAATCCACCTCTCCCTCATCGGTAAAGCCTGCATTCATTAGTAAAAACGGGCGGTCAAGTCCATACAGGGCAACAGGTAGCAGGTGATCGGGCAAATAACCCATAGAACCGTCCATATCGATACCTGCGCCGATTCGCTCATCTTCATACATGGCCTGGGCAGCCGTTGCGCCCCCGGCAGAATGTCCGAAAATACCGATTCTAGATAGGTCCAGCGCCCGGTCCAACCCTTCAGGCAGCTCACGTTTCGCATGATCCGGATTGTTCCCTTCCTTGAGCGCCTCCAGTCGATCCAGTACAAACCGGACATCATCAACCCTGACGCTCATCATTTTCAGTACCGTATCCGCCCCGAAATCAGGCAATTGCTCGGTCTCTATTCTCCCTTCGGGAAACTCGACGACCGTTGTCTCATATGTGTGGTCAATGGTCACAACGACATAGCCATTACTGGCCAATTCTTGGACGTTAATCGTACCTAGACTTCTCGGAACAGATCCGCCCGGAGAATATATGATGACAGGCCAGCCCTTCTCTCCGTGCTCTGCGGGTGCGTTCAGCGAAGCATGAACGCCGATGTTGGATAGATCGATTCGGCCGGGCTCTACTCCGATTGTCGGCATGACGGTTTCGTCGTAAAATGCAGCTGCGTTTGGCGGTATATATTTGGCTTTCTGGCCAACCTCCCGGGTGGCCGGGTACCAGATACTGATCATAAGCTCCCGCTTTCGATCCTTTACCCAAGGATCGGCTCGGTCGATATCTGTCAAGTGGAGCTCCGTCACGCCCACTGGCATCTCGCCAGTCGGCTCAGGTAACGTGATGTGAATCCGTTCACCGGTATGCGGTTCGTCGTATCGTACTGGCGGTTCCGCCAAGATGAACAGGCTAACGGCCGCAACCATTACGGCTGCTGAGGCGAACATGGCGAACCTAACCTTACGAGCAGACTCCCCGTTGATAAACTTTATGATAGAATTTACTGTGATCATGTAATATGTCATATAGATCACCATAAACAATCCAACGCAAACCAATATTGGAAGCAGGAGATTTATACCACCCATTCCTCCGAAGAGCTTCCGCAGCCAGTTAAAGATAATCAAATAATGACCGAGGCCGACCAACAGCGGCAACAAGAAGATCAGTGCGTTCTGTTTCAGGATCGTAGCGGCGATTTCCTTGTGGCTCACGCCGATTTTTTTCAATATCTCATAGCGAGAACGATCGTTCGTCGCCTCCGTCAACTGTTTAAAGTATAGGATACTGCCCGTTGCGAGAAGGAACATCACACCCAAAAACCCTAGAATGAAAACATTGAAAGCTGCATTCTCGATGCCGAGGCGATACACGGAATAATAGGTCGATAGCTTCATTTCTGATGTCTGTATAGCTGCAAGCGCATCAGCGGTCGCCTTCGTATTCTTCTGGTCCTGAACGATGTAACCAACATATTGCTCGGTAGGAACTTGCGCTTCCAGCATGCGAAATGTATCGTCCGCAACGACGACCATAATATCCGGATAATGCCAATTGAGAACACGTTCAATCGTCATGCCTGCAAATGCTAAATTAACGTTCCCATTAGGCAAATCCAGGGTGATGGTTTCTCCTGCATAATTCGCCCATTCGTAATCGGTATACATGGGGCGAATCGCGATCACTTGATCTGATTCGTTCAGCGTTAACCGGTCAAGACTCAGTGCCTCCGCTACGCGATTATATTCGCTGGCCGATATCACTTTCACCGGATGCTCGGCTGCCTTGCGCTCACGATCAGACAAGATTTCGTCACTTGACGCTTCGCCGCTCAGATGGATGACCGGAATCGACATCTTGGCTTTCACGGGATGCGCATCGTCGCCACGTATGATCTCCTCGATCTTTTGATCGACTTCGTCATCCTGCGCAATATGCATGTAACTGAAAGGTGCCGTTACACGTGCCGTGTGCTCGTAAGCGTAGTAAGTGCTGAAACCGAAACTGAAGGCGCATAATGCGATAGCGGACAAGATGGAAATGACGCTTAGCGTACGTGCATTCCCTTTCATTCGGTACACCAGGTTGGAAATCATGATTAGGTTCATGCCCTTGTAATAATGGGACTTCCGCCTCTTGGCGTATTTCAGCAGGTAAATAACGAGCGATGAGAAAAGCAAGAAAGTTCCTGCGATGATGCCGACGGTCATGACGCCCAGGTTCGTAAAGATCTGTTCATTATTTTCAAAATTCCGAAGTCCAAATCCGTAGCCGACGATGAGCAACGCGACCGCGGCGGCAGCGGGAACGATCGACGCCCTCGGTTCCTGCTCCCCTTCCTGCTCTGCGCGGAACAATTCGATAAGCTTGAATCGATAGACCAATCGATAAGCTTGTATAGAAGTTATTGTAATTAGTATAAGAAATATAACCACAGTGGTAAGCACCGCAGGAAGGGAGAACGTGATTCCGACATCGACAGCTACTCCCAATAAGCGCATTAAAATCATGGCAAACAGCTTCGACAATAGCGTACCGGCCACAATGCCGAGAACCAGGACGCCGGCTCCAATTATCATATTTTCATAGAACAGCATCCGGCCGATTGTTTTTTTTGGAAAACCTAATAAAGCATATAGCCCGGCTTCTTTTTTCCGTTTGCGGGTAAAAAATTGGCCGGAGTACATCATAAAGACGGATACAAACAATACTAGGATGATTGATCCAACCATGAACACAGATTGCATGCTATCTGAAGATTCGACAGCCTCGACTACCTGCGTACTATATTGTAGTGAAGCAAAAACATAAAATATGGCGACGCTTGCGAACATGGAAAATAAATATATGAAATAGTTGCGAAGATTACCTTTTATATTTTTCTTGGCCAACTCAAATAACGTCATCCGTACGCCCTCCAAGCACCGTCAACACATCCAGTATCTTTTTAAAGAATGCTTGTCTCGGTGTCGTTCCTTTGACGATCTCGGCAAAAATGACACCGTCTTTTAGAAAGAGAACTCGACCGCAGTAGCTTGCCGCTAATGCATCATGAGTCACCATCAGAATGGTCGCATGCTTTTGTGCGTTCAGTTCATTTAACGCCTCTAGCAGGCTGGCCGCAGCTCTAGAATCCAGCGCTCCCGTCGGTTCGTCGGCCAGAATCAGTCGCGGACGCGTCACAATGGCACGGCAGGCAGCAGTTCGCTGTTTCTGACCTCCGGATATTTGGTAAGGGTATTTTTCTAGAATATGCTTGATGTTAAATCGTTCCGCAATGGCAGACACTCTGTTCTCCAATTCGTCGATGGATATACCGGACAACGCGAGGGGGAGCAGAATGTTTTCCTTGACCGTCAACGTATCCAGCAAATTATAGTCTTGAAAAATGAATCCTAGCTTGGATCGCCGAAAAGCCGATAACTGCGCCTCGTTCATTTGAAGAACGTTTTCCCCGTCGATCACGATGCTGCCGGAGGTCGGTTCATCGATGGTGGCGGCCATATGAAGCAGTGTTGTCTTCCCGGAGCCCGATGGCCCCATAATGCCGACAAATTCTCCTTCGCCTATGCGCATATCGATCCCGTGAAGCACCGGCACGACGTTCCCTTTATTCCCATAACTTTTCGTTAACGCTTTTATTTCAATAACCGTTTCCACTGTGTCTTTCCTCCCTGCTTTCCCTTTTTCAATTCCCATCGTACCATGCCGGTGACTAGTTATCCTTACGCTGAACTTACGTTTTTCTACTGGCGAGCTTACATTTTTGTCACGGTACTAGTAGCAGTAGTGTTAGCCGAATTAAGATATAATAGGATTAAGGATATGGAGGCGGATGGAATGAAGATGAAGATAATGATCGTAGAAGACGACCCGACTATTCGGGGGTTAATCGGCGAGACCGTCGGGAAGTGGGGATACGAATCCGTATTGTGTGACGAGTTCAACAGGATTCAAGACATGTTCCTTCAGACCGAACCGCACCTCGTGTTAATGGATATTAATTTACCCATATTCGATGGATATTATTGGTGCAGCCGAATTCGGGAATTGTCTAACGTGCCGATTATTTTTCTCTCCTCACGGGATTCGCCGATGGATATGGTCATGTCGATGAATATGGGCGGTGACGATTATATCCAGAAGCCGTTCTACGACGAAGTACTTATCGCTAAGATTAAAGCATTGTTGCGTAGAACTTACTCTTATGCCGAAACGCCAGTCAACATAATCGAGCACGAAGGCGTCCTGCTGAGCCTGGGTGATCGGAAGCTTATTTCCGGCGATCGATCGGTTGAACTGACAAAGAACGAATTCATCATCATTCAGCTACTGATGCAGAATAAAGGCCATATCGTAAGCCGGGACAAAATCATGCGCTGCCTATGGGAGGACGAAAGTTTCGTCGACGACAATACGCTGACCGTGAACATGACCCGAATCCGAAAGAAATTGGATGAGGTTGGACGTTATGGGTTCATTACGACGATCAAGGGAGAAGGTTATATAATCAAATGAGCTTTCTACATTATTTGGATGATAAACGTTATTTTCTGATTTTCTTTGCTGGGATGCTATCCTTCGTTGCTTTGATGATGTTCGTAAGCACCGAGGGAACGTATCGTGTTGGAGACATAATGTATACTCTATCCGGATGCGTGTTGTTGGCCGCGGTATACGTGGTCGGAGGCTATTTGCGCTGGAGAACCCGCAACAGGATATTACATGACCTGGTAAACAACAGATGGGACGAACTAACCGTAGCTTTGCCCGAACCTCTAACATATGAACAGCGTCAGTATACGGCACTGATCAAGAAGCTCTACAGCAATAAGCTTGAGGCCATCGGAAAGCTTCAAGATGAGAAAAAAGATTTTCATGATTTTATTGTCTCCTGGATTCATGAGGTCAAGCTGCCGATTACGGCATGTACCCTGCTGTTTAGAAATGCGTCAGGTAAGTCGGTAGAGGAGCTGATCCATGTATTCGAAGATGAATTGTTCAAAATCGACCATTATGTCGAGCAAGCCCTGTTTTACGCAAGAATTGATTCCTTTTCCAAGGATTACTTGATCGCGGAAGTCTCTCTAAACCGAATCGTGCGAAACAGTGTGAGAAAGTACGCAAAAATGTTTGTAGCCAAGCGAGTTCATTTTACAATGTGGGAAAAAGAGGAATGGGTGCATACCGATGCTAAGTGGCTCGGATATATCGTAGATCAGATCATGTCGAATGCCTTGAAATATGTCGGTGACAGCGGAAGCATCGTGTGCTCTTTCGAGGCAGATAACGAAGAGAAGAGGCTTTCCATAAGGGATACGGGTATTGGTATTAAAGCTGAAGATATTGGTCGTATTTTCGAGAAGGGGTTTACGGGCACTAACGGAAGGCAACTTGCAAAATCGACAGGATTGGGGTTATATCTCGCTAACCGCATGGCCGTCAAACTCGGACACCGATTGTCCGTCCAATCGGAAGAGGGAAGCTATACGACACTTACGCTTCACTTCCCTAACTCGAACCATTTATATGAAATGTGAATTATACTTTCAACTGGCGTAACGCCTTCAGCTCGGTTAAGTATCACCAGGACGGGGGATTACCTGCCTTGGCGATTGCTGTTAGGGGTGTATCAATTACCTTGTGAGACAGGGGTTGCCAAGGAGTTATTTCTTGACCAGTATGACAATCTATCTTTCCTATAACATCTCCTTCATTTTTTCTTGGTACCCTGTATTCCTGACGGACTATTTAATTCTTTCTTCCTAACAATGACTAATCCATGATTGCTCATCCCCAAGATACTCCGCTCTCTACATGTTCTCATATGATATTTCAGCCATATCTCCTACTCGTCATCGTCCAGTCTATGAATGACCCATTAAGAGGGCGATACCATCTGTAGCAACATGGTCAATGATTTCTATTTCTTGTTCACCTAGTAACTGTTCGCTGGGCTGCTGGGAAAATGGCCGGCGAATGCCCAAAAACGGTGGAAACTTGTGAAAAAAGCCTGACTGCGACCAGGATATGCCCAAGAGGTATCGGATGAAATCAATCGTTGTATTTGACAAGGGGCAGTAATAAACCGAATTGCATCTGCTGAGGTGACTCCATTATGGCTGCATTGACACTGCGTATCTAGCCGTTTCCCGAGAATCAGGAAGTTGAGTTATTTTGGTTCGGATCCCCTTTCGCGGACTACAAAGGGAATTGGAGAATTCGAGTCGCATTTCGGAGGTAACCGGGGACTTGAAAGTTATATCCTACCCTTGGGGAACAGTCCCCCATTTGCGCATGGGACAAATCTACACCAACGGGATTTGATCAAATCAAGCCATTTGAAAGTATTGTACAAAGAATAACAATAGCAGAATGAATCAAGATCTGATGAGCAATGGATTTAAATTGCCCAAGAGCTTGATTGACTTCCATATAAAATCCGGAGCTTGGGCTTCAACAGTTTGACGAGATGATTTATTGCTTTCCAGTGTTTCGAATTCATTCGAGCCGCAAGTCAAGATGTATTGGAGCCCCTCCTACGTTTATGCGATTCTCCAATTTTCCGTGAGTTACTGCTCGTCGAGAGGATGTGCGGCATTCCCATACCGGCAATGACGTGATCGTCACCTCCGGGAGCCTGTATGTCCAATCGGCTCCAGGCGATCCTGTGCGATCGTACAGGCGAATCATGGTATCACGACTAAGTTTGTTATCGAAATTGCCCGGCCGGATGATTGGTCCATTTCGACATTGCTCCTCCACCCAACCCAGCAGACTTCACTAAAGACGGTTAAGCGTGACATTAAGTTGCTTCTTGAGGGGCTTGTTCAAAAAGGCGGCCACTGGGATCAGAACATTTTAAACCAATGAAACGGCTTCACTATCGATATGGTTGAGCATTATCAACGCGATTCAATTAGGGGTTGGGCGTATCGGATAACGGGAAAATATCAGACTGTCGAGAAAGTCCTTTTCGAATAGGCACGAGGAAATCAAAAGTAAAAACAAGGTGATCAGATCGGTTTAAATCGATTTTTCTTATAAAAGTTGAGTCCACCCACATCAAAATGCGTTATATAGAAAGCCGGATTCACATTCTACCGATTTTTCGACAGTCTGAAAACATCCGGCTATACATGTTTGAATTTATTTTTGGTATTGTAATACTCAATTCATTGATGATATAATTTAGTTGGCTTTTGGCAGCGAAAGAAGGTGATGAATTGATTGAGTCGTTTTGGAATGTCTGTCTGCTTCACGATATATCAACCCGTGATCAGTTGCTTCGCGAGGCCATTAGAGTGAAGCGGACGCAACAACTTCTGAAACAGCAACAGTTGGCCGAAACGGAGCTAATGACGGAACCCGAGAAGCTGTTTCAGTGGATGAAGGAACGCGCCTTAGACAAAGAATTAGGCCATTTTCCCGGCGATCGGGATTTATTTTATAAATTATACCATGCAGGCAAGGATATGGACTTGTTGGAATACGCCTTGCTCACCATCCAACAAGATCGTGTTACAGGGAGCATTGTCGTCCATCCTGGAATCGTCGAGCGGTTTATCGACCATTGCGAGCGACATGGTTGCAACAACATTCTGTTTGCAGAAGCTGAAAAGTATATCAAAGGACTCATTGAAACGAAATGTTACCATCGCCCAGGGACAATCACATTGTTAACGGAAAACTACATCATAGGCAGATTATTCAAAACGTATTTCGAGCCCTATTCCAATATCCGCATCGTTCAAGGGTCCATCTATCAGCCGTTGCCTGCAGAACATCAACTCGACGCGATCCTGGCGATGCCGAATTTCGGTATGAAAATGAACGATGACGAGGTTGCGGTTCGGGAATCCGAAGGCGCAGCGGCCAGCTATCTCCTTCCACTCTTGCAAGACGGCGGGAGATTGAGCGTGACCTTTCCTGCACGGATGCTGTTTCAATCCGGCGCGATCGCCAGCTGGCGGAAGCAAATGAATGATCAGGCGCCGGTGCAAACGATCCATTCGCTTCCGGACGGCTTGTTTCGTCCCTACACTTCCATCAAGACCTATCAGGTTGACTTCTGCAAAGCGCCTGTGGAAGAAGTGATCCTCGGGAGGCTCCATATGGAGAAGTCAAAGCTTGTGGGGGAACGGGAGATTGCCATCCATCCCGACCGGTTCCGAGAGCTGGATCATTGGCGAATTGAACTACTATTGGATGAAGATCAGGATACACTTCGTTCCTTCCAACAGGCGGCAACCCCGAAAGTGAAGCTGCGCGATGTGGCAGATATTTTTCGGGGAAAATCGATTCTTAAACAGGATCTAAAGCCCGGGAACATTAAGGTGCTGAATATATCCAATCTGGATGACGGCGAAGTGTTATTGGATCAGCTTGAAACGATTGACGAGGAAGAGCGGAAAGTGAAGCGTTACGAGATTCTCCCAGGCGACTTGGTTATGACGTGCCGCGGCACCGTGAACAAGCTGGCTGTGTTTCCGGAGACCCAAGGGGTAGTCATCGCCTCCTCGAATATGATCGTGATTCGATTCAAGTCGGTAATCAAGAGCCATTTTGCCAAAATGTTTCTGGAAAGCCCGGTCGGGACGGCTCTTATTCAAAGCTTCCAGCGGGGGACGACTGTAATGAATCTGAACCCGGCGGATGTGGCGGAATTGGAATTGCCGCTGATACCTGAAGACACACAGTTAGAATTAATAGAGCAATATATTCGTGAGAAGGAACGTTATAAAGAAGTCATTCGAGAAGCGGCGAACCGCTGGGAACAAGTGAAGAGCCAGTTATACGAGCAACTCTACTGAGGAGGAATTTAGGATCATGGCAACAGCGAACATTGGATTCGAGGAAAAATTATGGAGCATGGCCGATAAACTGCGCGGCAGTATGGATGCAGCGGAGTATAAGCATGTAGCTCTCGGTCTTCTATTTCTGAAATATGTGTCGGATGCATTTGAAGAAAAATATGAAGCATTGAAAAATGAACCGTATGCCGATCCGGAGGACCGGGACGAATACGTGGCAGAAAATATATTCTGGGTACCGAAAGAAGCGCGCTGGAGCCATATCAAGGATAACGCGAAGAAGCCGGAAATCGGGCAGATCATTGATAATGCGATGATTGCCATCGAGAAGGAAAATCCATCGCTGAAAGGCGTGCTGCCGAAAGATTACGCTAGGCCGGCGCTGGATAAAACTCGTCTTGGCGAAGTGATCGATTTGTTCTCGTTCAAAGTCGGCGATGAAGAAAGCCGTTCGAAGGATGTACTGGGGCGGGTATATGAGTATTTCCTTAGCAAATTCGCAAGCGCGGAAGGCAAGAACGGCGGGGAATTCTATACCCCGAACAGCGTTGTTCGCCTGCTCGTCGAGATGATACAGCCCTTCAAGGGCCGCGTATACGACCCCTGCTGTGGTTCCGGCGGCATGTTCGTTCAGAGCGAGAAGTTTGTAGAGGAGCATCAGGGGCGCATTGGCGATATCGCGGTGTACGGGCAGGAGTCGAATCCGACGACGTGGAAGTTGTGCAAAATGAACCTCGCCATTCGCGGCATCGACGGCAACCTTGGGGAGCATCACGCGGACACGTTTCACAATGATTTACATAAAAATCTGAAGGCCGATTACATCCTGGCCAATCCGCCGTTCAATATCAGCGATTGGGGCGGCGAGCGGCTGACGGAGGATACCCGTTGGGCATATGGGGTGCCTCCCGCAGGGAATGCCAACTATGCGTGGATTCAGCATATCGTGAACAAGCTTGCGCCCAGCGGCGTTGCCGGCTTCGTACTGGCGAACGGCTCCATGTCGACAAGTACGACGGCGGAGTTTGAAATTCGCAGCAAGCTGGTTAATGCCGATCTGGTCGATTGTATCGTCACCTTGCCGGGTCAATTGTTCTATTCTACGCAAATTCCGGTTTGTCTTTGGTTTATTGCCAAAAATAAAGCGCCAAAGGGCCTTCGGGACCGCCGCGGCGAAATCCTGTTTATCGATGCACGCAAAATGGGTCATATGGTGGATCGGACGCATCGTGAGTTGAGTGCCGAAGATATTCACAAGATCGCCGATACGTACCATGCGTGGCGCGGACAGACGGAAGCTGGTACGTATGAAGATGTGAAAGGTTTCTGCAAAGCAGCGAAGCTTGCTGAGGTTCAGGAGCATGAATACATCCTGACGCCAGGACGTTATGTTGGCATTGAAGAAGTAGAAGAAGACAGCGAACCGTTCGAGGATAAAATGGTGCGGTTGACATCGGAGCTGGCAGAACAGTTCGCCAAGTCCCGGCAACTAGAGGATGAAATTCGCAAGCGGTTAGGGGGGATCGGATTTGAGTTTTGAGCCATTTAATGGGGTTACGCCTCCTAATGAATGGAAGACTAGGTTGGTGAAAGATATTGCAGTTGTGAATGAAAGGTCGATCAAGAAAAGTGATCGTATTGATACAATACAGTATATTGATATTGCGGCGGTCAACCATCGTAATATAGATCAACTACAAACATTCAAACTGAACGACGCCCCTAGTCGCGCTCGTCGGATCGTGCAGGATAACGATATTTTGATTTCCACGGTTCGCCCGAATTTGAAGCACTATACCATGATTCGTAAGGCTGAACCCGATATGATTGCATCGACAGGGTTTGCAGTGATATCACCAAAGAGGGTTCATCCGGATTTTCTGTACTATTATTTGACATCGGACTCTTATACAAGATATTTGACTCAGATCGCCGAAGGGCAGACATCCGCATACCCGGCTTTTAATTCAGATATTATAGAGAACACTGTGATCTATTTGCCTCCTGAAAATGAACAATGCGAGATCGGAGAAATGCTGGCATCAGTAGACAAAAAAATCGAACTCAACAACGCCATCAACAAAAACCTTGAAGAAATGGCCCAAGCCCTTTTTAAACGATGGTTTGTGGACTTCGAGTTTCCGAATGAAAACGGCGAACCGTATAAATCCAGCGGCGGCGAGTTTGAGGAAAGCGAGTTGGGGTTGATTCCGAAGGGGTGGAAGGTCCGTACGCTTGGAGAGTTTTGTGAAATAAGTACAACTTCCATAAATCCGGCAACACTGTCTGATATCATTTTTGAACATTACAGTATTCCGGCATTTGACAGTGGTAGGTTACCAGTATTTGAATCCGGTTATGAAATAAAAAGCAATAAATATAAAGTAAGTAAGAATTCGATCCTTGTTTCTAAACTAAATCCGGAAACAAAAAGAATTTGGGATCCATATTGTTTGACGGAACATGCAATATGCTCAACTGAATTTATGAATTATATCCCTATAGAAAGTAGGCTTCGTGCATATTGCTATTCGATTTTAAATTCTGAAGGGTTCCATCAATATTTGATTGGGAATACAACAGGTTCTACGAATAGTCGCCAAAGGGTGAACCCGAAAGGGACATTGCATTATACATTCGCTTTTGGAGGGACGGATATTGCCTATACATTTAACGATTTGGTTTCAGCTATTTATAAAAAAGTTAATGAAAACACATTAGAAAATAAATATCTTGCTTCCATTCGCGACACCCTTCTCCCCAAGCTCATGTCCGGCGAGATCCGTGTCCCTGTCGAGCAGGATCATAACGATCCCGATCTGCCGATGGTTGCGGAGAGAAGCGCAAACTATCAGCCCTAATCCAAAGGAGGTGCAACATGGCCTACTATACGACGTCTTATACCGAAAGTGACTTAGAGCAGGCCGCGCTGGAATGGTTCGAAGAACTGAACTACGAGAAAGCATACGGCCCGGATATTTCTCCGGAAGGCGAGTATCCCGAACGACAGTTTTACCATGACGTCATCCTGAAAGACAGGTTGCGCGATTCGCTCATTCGTATCAACAAACATGTGCCGCGGGAAGCGATAGAGGAAGCGATCAAGGTCGTTGAAGTGCCGCGCAGTCCCAGCCTGCTGATCAATAACAAGGCGTTCCAGAAGATGATTACCGATGGGATCGACGTGCAGTATCAAGCCGCCAATGGCGAATATCCGACAGAGAAAGTATGGCTGTTCGACACCGACCCGGACCGGATCGGCAACAACGACTTTCTGGTCGTCAACCAGTTTACCGTCGTTGAAAATCAGGGAGAGAAGCGCCCGGATATCGTCGTGTTCGTAAATGGATTGCCGATCGCCGTATTTGAATTGAAAAGCGCCTCCAACGAAGAAGTCGGGATCAGCGATGCCTATAATCAAGTGCAGACGTACAAAGGCGCGATACCGTCCCTGTTCACCTACAACTCGTTTCTGGTCATCAGCGACGGCGTGAATGCGCGGGTCGGCACGTTGACAGCCAATGAAGACCGCTTTATGATGTGGCGCACGATCGACGGCGATGACGTGGCGCCCTCCTCCCTGCCCCAGCTTGAAGTGCTTGTGAAAGGAATGTTCGAGAAAAGCCGACTGCTTGATATTATCAAGCATTTCGTGCTGTTTCAGACCGATGGGGAGCATCTGTTCAAAATATTGGCGGGATACCACCAATACCACGCCACCAACAAGGCGATTGCAAGTACGGAAAGAGCGACGATGGATGATGGGGACCGCAAAATCGGCGTCATCTGGCATACGCAAGGCTCCGGCAAAAGCTTGTCCATGGTTTTCTACGCGGGAAAACTTGTCCTGACGCTGAACAACCCGACGATCGTCGTGGTGACGGACCGGAACGATCTGGACGATCAGTTGTTCAGCACGTTCAGCAAGTCGAAGGACTTGCTCAGGCAAACGCCTCAGCAAGCGGAAAATCGGACTCATTTGCGTGAGCTTTTGTCAGTGGAGTCGGGCGGGATCATTTTCACAACGGTCCACAAGTTCACCCCCGATGAAAATGAAGACAAGTATCCTGTACTTACGGAACGCCGCAATGTGATTGTGATTGCGGACGAGGCGCATCGCAGCCAGTACGGGTTTCAGGCGGATATGGTCGCCGGGGACGACGAAGCGGCCATTAAGTATGGCTATGCCAAGTATATGCGCGATGCGTTGCCGAACGCTTCTTATATTGGCTTTACCGGAACGCCGGTCGAACTGACAGACAAAAATACGCCTGCCGTTTTCGGTGACTACATCGATATTTACGATATGACCCGAGCCGTAGAAGACGGAACCACGGTCAGAATTTATTATGAAAGCCGCATTGCCCGCCTAGATTTGTCGGAGGCGGAGCTCCCGGTCATTGACAGCGAGTATGAGGATATTACGGAGTACCAGGAGTACACGCAGCGGGAGCGTCTGAAGTCGCGTTGGGCCAGGCTTGAAGCGTTGGCCGGTGCAGAGAAACGGGTCAGGAAAGTCGCGCAGGATGTCGTCGAACATTTCGAGCAACGGCAGAAAGCCGGCTTCGGCAAAGCGATGATTGTTGTGATGTCGCGGCGGATCGCCATCGATATGTACAGAGCGATTGTTGCACTCCGGCCGGATTGGCACAGCGATGATGATAACGAAGGCAAAATCAAAATCGTCATGACCGGAAGTTCCAGCGATCCGGAGGAGTGGCAACCGTTTATCGGCAACAAGCGGCGACGCGAACATCTCGCGAAGCGGATGAAAGATGTGAACGATCCGCTTCAGATCGTCATTGTCCGTGATATGTGGCTGACCGGTTTTGACGTGCCGAGCATGAATACGATGTACATCGACAAGCCGATGAAAGGCCATAATCTGATGCAGGCGATCGCCCGCGTGAATCGGGTATTCCGCGACAAGCCGGGCGGTCTGATCGTCGATTATATCGGAATTGCGGACTTGCTGAAATCGGCGCTTCAACAATATACGGAAAATGACCGAAAAACTGCTGGTATCGATACAGACCAAGCCGTTGACTTTATGCTGGAAAGGCTGCAGCTCATCCGCGAATTGCTTCATGGGTATGACTACAGTAAATTCGCTTCGGAGAAAGCAGCCGAACGGATGAAGGCCATTGTTGAGACGGTCGATTACGTACTTGGATTAGGTGAAGAGAGCAAGCGGAACTTCCTGAATTGGACGACGGAATTGGCAAGAGCCTTCTCGCTCTGCGCGACGACTCCCGCCGCGGAGGAAGTCAATGTCGAAATCAGTTTCTTCAAAGCGGTTAAATCTGGTATAATTAAGCTGATAACAGACGAAAACAAGAGAAAAACGACGAAAGAACTCGATGCCGAGTTGAATCAGCTCATCTCGAAATCGGTCGTATCCGATGAAGTTGTCGATATTCTGGAAGCTGTAGGCTTGCAGAAACCGAACATTGCGATACTTTCGGATGAGTTTCTCGAACATGTGCGCGGGTTGAAGCAGAAAAATCTGGCTGTGGAACTTCTCCGCAGGCTGCTTCAGGGGAAAGTGAAGGCCGTTTCCCGAACCAGTATTGTGCAATCGAAGAAATTTTCCGAGATGCTGGAGGAAGCCATTCGGAAATACAACAATCGTACAATCGAGACGACGCAGGTTATCGAAGAACTGATCCAGATGGCTAAAGAAATGAACGCAGCCGTCAAGCGCGGCGAAGATCTCGGTCTGATCAAGGAAGAGCTGGCTTTCTATGATGCGCTCGCTTCGAATGAATCGGCCAAGGAACTTATGGGCGATCTCATGCTGAAGCAGATTGCACATGAGCTGACCCAAGCGATCAAGAGCAACATTAAGGTCGACTGGACGCTTCGTGAGAATGTACGTGCTCAGATGCGAATTACCGTCAAGCGGCTGTTGAAGAAATACGGTTACCCGCCGGATCTGGAAAAGATGGCCATTGATCTGGTGCTTCAGCAAGCTGAATTGATGGCACAGGCGGAGACGGAAGAGTTTAAATATTAACGGACATCAAAGGCGTAGGACATCAAGTTTGACTGTTTCTACGCCATTTTTTTGAGAGGTGAGAATGTGCCGGGATGTTATCGGATATTAGCTATAGACGGCGGAGGTATTAAAGGTCTTTATTCTGCTGTAATTCTAGAAGAGATTGAAAAAGTATACGGACCTGTGTATCAGAATTTCAATCTCATATGCGGCACATCAACTGGGGGAATTATTGCACTTGCATTGGCATCTGGCATGCCAGCGTCAGACATTGTGAGATTCTATAAAGAAAAAGGACCTTCTATATTTCCATATCAAAATCCATTCTATCGAAAGATTCATTATTTTAAACAAATATTGATCAAATCAAAGTATTCGAGCAATCAACTAAAATTGGCGCTCGAAGAAGTATTCCAGGATAAAAAAATAGAAGATTGCAAGACAAGTGTATTAATTCCAACAGTTAATGTTACCACAGGGTCACCTTATGTATTTAAATCAGACCACCAACCAAATTTAACAAGGGATAGTAAACGTCTCTTATCCGAAGTCGCACTTGCAACTACTGCTGCTCCCACTTACTTTCCGATTGTAGAGCTGCAAACAAAAGAGGGTCCGCAACAATTTGTTGATGGTGGACTCTGGGCCAATAACCCATCTTTATTGGGGATGCAAGAATATTTTACATACTACCTTAACAAAGGGTTTGATTCCTACTGTCTATTATCAATTTCATCTTTAAATGAGCACGCGAGATTTCCAGAGCCGCATAAGGTGTGGAAATCGAAATCGTTCAGTAGTTGGGGGAATAAGTTAATTTCCACTATGATCGATACACAGAGTTTCGCTGTCGACAATCACATGAAATTTATAACAAAATACTTACCGGGTCACTATGTTCGAATAACTAGTATAGAATTATCGGATCAAGAAAAAAAGTATATTGAGTTAGACCGTGCTTGTCCTGCCGCAATCAGCATTATGCTTGATAAAGGTGTTCAAGCGAGTAAAAAATGGCTGTTTGAAGATTCGGTCAGAAAAATCTTTGAATATCATAATCAGGAGGACGAGAAGTATGTCAAATTGTCATGACTTGTTCATTAAATTTCATGATGATGAAATCTATCTTAAATCTGACAAAAAAGAAAGTTTACGAACATCCAGGAATGCGTTGCGGGATAAAATTAAGAAGTATTTTTCTGAAGAATTAGATGTGAAAAAGCCCAAGTTTTATGGCCAGGGCTCATACATGATGAATACTACGGTAACTCCTATTGATGGTGAATATGATATTGATGACGGCATATATTTGGAACACTTAAAGAACTCCGATGAGGGCGATTGGCCTACCCCATCAACTGTTCATAGCTGGATTGTTAAGGCCACAAAAGGCCATACCAGTGAGGAACCTGTAGATAAAAATACGTGTGTCAGGGTTATATATAAAGCAAATTACCACGTCGATTTACCGATTTACATCAAAAAAGACGACCAAAGTCCAAAGCTCGCACACAAATCTAAAGGATGGATTACCAGTGACCCCAAGGCTTTAACCGATTGGTTTAAGGGTGAAGTTCAAATAAAAGGAGACCAATTAAAGAGACTGGTTCGGTATCTGAAAGCATGGAAGGATTATAAGGAGAGCGATACCAAGTTTCCAAGTGGAATGATCCTGACAATACTTGCAGCCAATCATTTTGTAAGCGATTATCCTGATGAAGACGATGCAGCATTGGTAGCAACAGCAAAGGAAATTCATAACACGCTTTCTGAATCGTTTTCTTTAGTTAGGCCAGTAGTACCTGGCGAGGAACTCTTTGATAACTGGTCAGAAACGAGAAGATCAAATTTCCTGAACAAGCTTGAAGATCTTATCAAAAAAGGTGGGGAAGCTTTAGAAAATCAGGATAAAACCGAGGCTTCAAAGAAGTGGAGAAAAATTTTCGGTTCACGATTCCCTGAATATCAACCACCCAAAGATGAGAATAAAGGGAGTAATTCTGCCATTCAAACCAATTCGGCAGCAGTTTTAGGTAACCATGGAAGATCTGCGTAAACTTGAGGAATATTATGATGGAGTGTTACAGCTAGTAACACTCCATCTTATAAATTCATACGGCGCTGTAGAAGAAACCGACAAGGAATTTAATGATCGAAATTATCCTAAAGCATTTAGGATTAAATTGAATGAAGAAAGTATAGAAATAATAATCGCGATCCCATATAATTATCCAGACTCTTTTCCGAAAGTAGTTATTCCCGAACCGTATTTCTCAGAGCTTTACCCAATTCCGCATTTAGATGCGGAACAAGTCCTATGCACATTTGATTCCGATCAAGCTCATCCAAATGCGGTTGACCCAATAGGTGTGATAAAAGAAATTATTCAAAAGGCTCAACAACTCATCTACACCGGGAAGAACAAACTAAATATTACGGAATACATGGATGAATTCGAAAGTTATTGGGGACAGGAATCGACTAATCAATATTTGTCACTTATTAAATTGACTGATGACCCCAAAATCATTGAAGCCATAAGCTTCCACCATCCTTCTTGGGGTAATCAACTATTGTTCGCCGATTCAAGAGTCGATGGGCAAAGATGGATACTGCAAGTTGGCGGGAAAATATATGATAAGCGGAAAAAGGCTCTCTACCTTCCATTACAATCTATTGGAATTCCACCATTTCCAAGGAACAACCGCGAACTATTGCAGAGACTCAGAAGCTTTTCTCGTGATTCGCTAAAGACACTCTTGAAATTCTTGGATAGAGATAATAGGCCTAGTACAATTGTTTTTTCCATCCCTTATGGTAGCAGCAAAGTTATTGGAGTATGGGAACATGGGGAGAATATTTTAATTTCTACCTCAGCATTTAAAGGCAAGAAGAAAAAGAAGACAGGATTGAAGGGGTTCAGGCCTGGCAGAAAAAATGCACTACTTGAATTGACGAGGGATTTCGGAGATCTTAAGTTATTGAAGCATACCATTAAAAGAGTTGATAAAGATTATTTATTTATTCGTGGCGGAGACGGAAATGTCGAGAGTGGGTTAAGAGTCGGAATAGTCGGATGTGGGTCAGTTGGAAGTCATATTGCACGTTCTTTAGCGGATATTGGTGTTGAAGAGTTTCTTTTTGTTGATAAGGATATATTAACTTTTGACAATATAGCTCGACATGTTTGCGGAGCAAGTGATGTTGGAAAGAAAAAAGTTGACGCTCTGCAAAAGATGATTACGTCACATTTTCCAAATTGTGAAGTCGCTTGCTACCCGGAAGATATATTAAAATTGCTTGTCAGTTATGAATCCATACTGAACAATTGTGATTTTTCAGTTGTCGCGGTAGGACATCTCCCCACAGAGTTTCGCATTAATAAACTAATTCAAGAGCGAATAATTGAAAAGCCTATATTATTCGTTTGGGTTGAACCTTATCTGGCGGGGGCGCATGCAGTTTGGGTCGACCCAACTAAAAATGGCTGTTTTCAATGTTTGTTTGATGAACAACACCGTTTCATTCAAAGCGTACTCTTTAATCCAGGTGAATTTACAAAAAGAGAAGCTGGTTGCCAAAGCACATTCGTTCCGTATGGCGCACTAGAATTAAAAAGATTCATTAACGATTTAATGCTTTTTCTTCGAGATGCTTTGTCTGGTAAAGTGCAGGAGAATACTATATTTACCTGGCTAGGTAACTTAAAGGAACAAAGACTAAACAAGAGAAAAATATCTTCAATGTGGGTTGCGGCGGACAGCTATTCCGTTCGCATTCGTACAATCAGGGAACGAACAAATTGCAAAGGTTGCTCGAACTAAATGGAATATATATTTGGAGATAAATTGGTAAAGTTTACGGATGAGGTTGTTGACATACTCAATTCGTATAGACAAGTCAAGAAAAAGCAACACGAAGCAGGCGGTATCCTTCTGGGCCGAATATTTGACGATCAAATTATTATACAACAAATTACGACTCCGGGTCCTGGTGATAAATCAGGACGGTATTTTTTTGAACGGAATGTAAAAAGAGCCCAGTGGTTCGTAGATTTAGCGTGGAGATCTTCTAATGGAGAGGTAATATACTTAGGCGAATGGCATACCCACCCTGAGCCTGTACCTAGACCATCTTCAGTTGATCGAAAATTAATAACTAACATGCTACGTGATTCCAAGATGAGCATAGATTTCCTCTTTTTGGTTATAGTAGGGACAGAAGAAAAGTATGTTGCTGTGCAATTTGTTGGAAGTGATACTTCGCTAAAACAACTAGAACAACGCATCTCAGTCTAATGCTTTATTTTCATCGAGCACCTGACCCATCAAGCCCCGCAGCCAAAACCGAAATTTGGGTGCCGATTAAATAGTCAAAAATAGCCCGTTATCATTGATTTCACAATGAATATTCCAATAAGATGCGCGATAATGACCCTGATTATATGTCGGGGTCATTAGGAGGTAACGATGAATACTCATTCTGAAAACTTAAGAGTAGAATGCGCCGAAAATTGTGGGAATGCGCCGAAAAAAGAACTTCTTAGAGATCTCAGCATCGCTTTTGCCAAACTTGAAGTAGACTTTTGTATGACATGGGTGACGGATGATATCGTTTGGGAAGTCATAGGAGATCACATCAAGCGAGGAAAAGCCGATTTTGAAAAAGCACTGAATCACATGAATAATCGAAAAGTTCAACAATTACACATCCACAACATCATCACCCACGGAAACGCGGGTTCAGTAAATGGAATTTTAGCATTCCATGATCAGCAAAGGTTTGCTTTTTGTGATGTATATAATTTCAGAGGTTTTGGGAGAAATGCAAAAATAAAGACGATTACATCGTATTTCATTCAAATTTCTTAAACCGAAATAATGCTATAGTCATGTTGTCTATTATATGATGACGATTGAAATCAGAATATGTAACAGAAGAGATCAAACTTATGATGTCACTACCTGCTCTGATTCTTAGCTTTTTCCGGAAGCGATTTACAGAACAAACATTTAACAATTCATGATTTGAACTAACATTTAGAAAAAGACAAGCGTAGCGATTTAGCAAATAATCGTTTAGAATGGAGTCATAATCCGAAAGCATCGGTCAAAGTAACCTCGGGAGAGTTTTCCCCGGGGTTACTTTGTTTTTAGCTATAAACATTTTGTACGTTCATTTGAAACGGCCGCCCATACAGCACCTGCTGATCGGCGTCAAACAAATTCCGGTAAACCACTTGTCCGCGAGTGGGTGAAGCATCGACGACCTTGCCGTTTCCGGCATAGATGCCAACATGGGTAATGTCCATAAACCGACCATTGCTGGCATAGCTCCAAAAGACCAAATCGCCCGGAGCCAAATCTTCAAAACGGATTGTCCACCCGTTATCGACACAATGTCTGGCTTGTTCAGCCGCCGTCCGCGGCAACTGAATGCTCAACTGCCGGTACACCCATTGAACAAGATAACTGCAATCTGTATAGCGGTCTTGCCCGGCCAAAACTTGACTGTATGGATCGCCCAAGCGAGTCAATGCCAAGCGGACAGCTTCACCGCCCCATTCCCCTTTCGGCAGATCGTGATAAACGATTTCAAGCTGCTCAGTCGTTAACCCAACATCCATATCTTTACCGAGAAGCGCGAACATGAGCGGGCGGAACTCCGCCGACAACATTTCATGCATGATCTCTCTTTGTTCGATTGTAAAGTCATAGATGTCGGCCTGCTGCCCAGCAGTGTGACTGGCAACTGTAATGTGCAACACCGACTCATACCAGGTAATCGTTTCCTCACTCGTGCTCCCATCTTCATGTTCCACCGTAATCGTTTCCCTGTGTTCAATCGTTTCCACGTAAGAGTCCAGTTCATTCATGTCCCAAAAGACGGAGCGAATCACATCCACCCGAGTGGCGTCCAGTGTGGCTACGTCCATGCCGTTTTCGCTGTCCATTACGGTACGAACCGCAAAGACCGCGATGACGTCCATCCAGTTATCGACGCGAGTATTATCAGCGCTTCCGAGATAATGGATTTCTACACGATCCACTGAGCCTGCATCCCGACGTATGTCCTCCAGTCGGACAGCAAATTCGTTGTCCATGTCTTGTACGATGTCAGAAAGCGGCAATACATCGCTATCCGTATTATCACTGGAGACAAAGATGCCAAAAGGAGATGATACAACCGCAGCAACAGCCATCATGATGCATAGCAAGATGATCACCGTACCGCTAACACCTAAAAGAGCGATCATGCCTTTGGCGAGTACCGCAGTCATTTTGGCCGCTACACGAATCATGCGAATGTTCCATCTGGCAACCGCTCGCAGCCGTTGCTTTGAACGGTGCGTGGTCATCAATCGAAAGGCTGCTTTTTGCGCTTCCCTGGCTTTATGTTTCATCCTATCTGTTGGATTATGGACCTGTCCTTTTTCTTGGCTAGACTGATGAATCGGCTTTACTGAATGGGAAAGCACCTTGATGACTTTGCCGCCCGTTTTGACACGCCCGGATACACCTGCATGCGGCTTCACCAGCTTATGAGCGGAAGAACGAACGGGGGCGGGATTTCGTTTCCTCCCGATTGTCATTTCGCCGGGTTGTAGCCTCGAACGTTTGTCACGAGAACGCACGGTAGTCTTGAATAGGGTGTTCGTGGTCGTGACACGCTTCTCGACAGGTTTTGACATCTGGTTTGACTGGGTTTCACTTTTAGCTTGAGCTTGGGGTTGTTGAGCTTGTCTCCGACTAACAATTCTGGCTCGCACCATTCGATGAATATAGCGTTGCTTCCCTATCACTGTTTCGGAAAACAAAGGATATTTCCCGCCAACAGGCTTCCGCAAACGCAACGGACGCTTGGTTTGGGAAAATGAATGTACAGCCTGACGATTATCTCTTCCTTGTATGGCACCTGTTGAATGGGCGGACAGCGCTTGTTGTTTATCGGAAACAAGCGAACGTTTGCTTGCTTGAATGCCGCTTTGCTTACCTGAACGCCGACCGCTTGACGTTTCCCCCGATTGCTGAGGCATGGTTTCTTTCTCCTTCTCCGTCCCTATCAAGCGCTCCCGTTTTTTCCGAAGAAGACGAATTGCTCCTTTGCTCACACCTGAACTGATGCGCATCCCGTTGCGCAGCGTGGTCTTTGCCGCCCTCACGGATTGGTTTTGCGCGTGTACCACAGAGCAACCTGTAGATTCCGATTCATGACGATTAGATGACCTATGTTTAGAACGCACATCGACAGGCTTTGCTTTTTCCATCAATTTGGAGAATCGATCCAGCTTCTTAATATTCTTCACCCGTGTTCTTGTCTTGATGTCCTTCATCAAGGTTGCCCTCCTGGCATTGCCATTAACGGGTTGGACCGTTCATGCGTTGGGGAACCCGGTCGTGGCTCCTGCAATATTCCGGATAACGCAAGCGAATCGCCTCAAAGAAATAAGGCGCATAACGACAATCAAACAACTCGTGCGGCGTGGAATCCCGTTCCTGCTGTTCTTCTGCCCATCCGTTCCACAGATTAAAGGCCAAGCGGCTTGCTCGAAGGGAAGTACCTGTTTGCCAGGAGGCCTTTAAACCTTTCGGTCGGATGCTGTCGTTTGAAAAGTCAAACAGGTCCTGAATATGCGTCCTCGTTTCTCGCGTCAAGCCTAACGTGTAAAACAACGCACGATGATAGGCATCTTGGCGATGAAAACGGCTCAGCATATCACCGTAAAACTTTTCGTGTTCCACATCACAAAACATACCGGGAAACATAACTCTAGCACTCCTTTCATAGTAGGCGACGATTAGTCATAATAGCCGCCAATCGTCGCCTTGAACATCATCCTCTACCAGCCCTTTCATTTTTGGGACAAAATCGGACCCTATGATTCAAAATCACTTATTCCCGAGAAATTGTTTCAACTTCTTCAGCCCGCTTTCGATGGACTTGCGCACAGCCTTTTCATCCACCTGCTCTACACGAGCGATAGCGACCTTACTCATTCCTAGGAAATAATGTGCGTAAATACGTCGAAACGACTTTTTCGGCAATCGACACATCGCTGCGTAAAGCTCTCTTCGAAAGGCCATTTCTTCATACTCCGTTTCAGTAGAACGAGAAGGAAACAGAATATCGTTTTCGATGCCATCGTTTCGATCCAGAGAGTAATATGCCCGATGGCGATAAGCGCGCAATTTATAAGCGCTTTCAAGCAACTCGAAACGTCGCATCTCCTGTACGATCTCCTCATCCACCTCGATCCAGACATCCGTTTGATAGAAAGGATACATATCGCGAAGATTGATTTTTTTCATTCTCATCCCTCTCCCTTGCTTTGATTGCCAAGCAAGCCAAAACAAGGAGGAGGTGAACGGCAGCCTGTGCCGCCTTTAAACTTGATGCGTAATAAAGAAAAACAAAAAAGACCCTCCGAGAGTACACACAAAGGGTCCGAACTTTGATCCACTGAACGTGTAACACCATTCTGCAAGCATGGCAAACGCGTCAGCGGCACATCTTCAATGAGCCTGATAGCGAATTCAGCTAGGGCCTGTTCTCTGGCAGCACGAGCTGCACGCGACTTGATATTAACCAACAATATCAACTCCCGCTCTCATGGCAACACCATGATGAGAAGCAAGCCCTGTTGTTCAGTTATGTATGCAGATTAGGTGCTACCATCCGTATTTTGAAACAACTCCTCTCAATGGGAAACAGACTAACCCGACAGTCGTAGGACTAGAGTAATTTAAATAGTCTTGTAGTCGTGCGCTAGCGATAGAATAGTAAAATATACCTTTACTCTTCATATTAAGCCCTGGTCAATTCTTTTTCTGCACGCCGGAATGACTTCCATCTCCAATTAACCATCACTCAATTAGCCAGCAAGTACCACTTGTCTCAGACGGCTGTAACCAGTCGAATCTACATACATTGGCAAGCAGCTGATGAAGCATCTCATCAGCCGCTTGCCGAGGGTTTACAGCGATTCTCCCGGTTTCGTGGTCATCAAACGGTAAAGTTTTGTATGCCGTGGAAAGCTATCTGTAAATGGCACGAGAGAACTGCCGACCTTTAACAGCCCATTCCCTGCATCGACGTTTGTAATATAAGAAAGCTGGAGATCCGAAATATTAAGCAGTTCCGCCAACTCCTTGCGATCCGTACTAGCCTGATTCAGCATCACGATAAATTCGCTATTGGCCAGCATCGTTCGGGCCGTATGACTTTGCAACAAATCATCCACGTTTTGCGTAATCCCCGTACAAAAAGCGCCATACTTTCGGACACGTTTCCATAACGTGAACAAAAAGTTGGCGCTGTACTCGTGTTGGAAAAGCAGATAAATTTCATCGATGAAGATAAACGTGTTTTTCCCCTTGGCGCGATTTTGTGTAATTCGATTCAGAATGCTGTCCAATACAACCAGCATGCCAATCGGCAACAGTTGCTTGCCCAAATCCAAAATATCATAGCAGATCAGCCGGTTATGAACGTTGACGTTAGTCGGCTGGGCGAACGTATTCAAGCTGCCAGCGGTAAACAGTTCAATCGCCAGCGCGATGTCCTGCGCCTCCGGCTCGGATTGCTTGAACAGTTCCGCTCGAAAATCCTGTAAGGTAGGCGGTTGCCCTTTGTAATTGCTTTGCAGATATTTTCGATACACACTGGCCGTGCAACGGTCAATAATCGACTTTTCCTTCGCTCCCAACTGATAACCGCCGATCAGTTGCTCGCATAACGAAAGAACAAATTCGGATTTTAAAATGATCGGATTTGCTCCGTCACCGTATTGCCGGTTTATATCCATCGCATTGATATGATTAGGTGACGTGGCCGAGATATGAATGGTCTCTCCGCCTAGCGCTTCTACTAGGGCGGAATATTCACGTTCCGGGTCAATCAGAATAATGTCATCGCCGCTGGCCAGTATTTGATTGACGATTTCTCTTTTTGCCGTAAAGCTTTTTCCGGAGCCCGATACCCCCAAAATAAAGCTGTTTCCATTGAGCAACTGCTTGCGATTGGCAATGAGCATATTTTTATTGATGACGTTTTGTCCGTAGTAAATACCGCCTTCATGCATGATTTCCTGCGCCCGAAACGGGATAAACACCGCTGTGCTTTCTGTCGTCAACGTTCTCAAAGCATGTACTTTCCGTAAACCATAAGGCAACACGGTATTTAGACCGTCCATCTGCTGGTACATAAGAGGCGAGAATTGACACAGATGTTTGCGGGCCGTCGTCAATATCGCTTCGGTATCGTTGTCGAGTTGCTCCTTGCTTTCGGCCACATGCACCATCGTCAATAAGCCAAACATCATGCGTTGGTCGCGAGTCGTCAGGTCATCCAGAAATTCCTTGCTCTCTTTTCGCTGCTGCTCCATGTCATACGGGATAACGGCGGAGAAGTTGTTGTTATTGTTTTGCCGCCGCTGCCAGTTCGTAATATTCGTCTCTACGCCCAACAAACGGTTTTCGATTTCGCGAACCGCCTCATCCGTTGGTATCGGAATGATGTCAAGGGACAGAAATAGGTTGCGATGCAGGTCGCAAAGCTCGGATACCATACTGTCCTTGATATAGCTGGCATACTCACGCAGGAAGATGACCCGGCCATAAAGCTTCCCCATCCGAAAATGATCCTTTTCAAACTCAAACGTATTCGGACAAATATAATCTTTGAAATCATGTCCTTTGCGCATCGTTTCCGACAAGTCGAAACGAAAGTCCGTTTCCTCTCCCTGGCGGAAGAAATGGTGAAAAATACGCAGCCGCTCAGTGGCGTTCAGTTCCGTACATTTGGAGCCGAGACGAGAAAAATGGGCGATCAGATCGGTCCCAACTCGAGAAAAATAATGCCGGGCTTCTTCGATATTGGGTTTGGCAATGGATATCGTTATATACTTCTCTTGAATCGTACCGTTGGCCCCAACGGATTTTTCCAGCAGCATCTGATTATACTCTTGTCGATATTCGTCCAGCTCATCTTGCTGAAGCGGAATGAAGACCGAACTTTCAAAATCCGCTCGATTCAGCCTCCGGTTATGGATGGTGATTTTCGTTGTCGCCCCGCTATCAAAGGAATTGAGCAATTCGGAATACGACAGGAACATCGCTTCCTTATCTTCGCGGGAGGCGACGGAATAATTGATGTCCTCGAAGCGATACGTCTTGGAAAACTTGTTGCCAACTAAAAAAATCCCGTCCGCCCAAATAGAGCGAATCGGGATCACTTGTTGTACGCCTTTCGGTATAACAAATCGTTCCTTATCCTGCTTGATGATACGACTTAACGTCTTAATCATGGCGCTTCATTCCTTTTTCATACTGCTCTATGGTCTTGCTTAACGCCGCCGCATACGTGTTCGTCGAGTGGAAGACCAAGCGCCGCGGCATTAAAAATTCCGATTTGATATACGCCCATAGCAATTGCTCGGCATTCATACCGTGGTACCGGATAAAGCCCAGGGCGGCGAAGGGGGCCGCACCTAAGACGCATACCCAACTGAGTGTCTCAATGCCGAAACGACTGCGCAGCATAAAGTACAGCGCTATCGCCACACCTACGGCCAAAACAGAAAAAAAGAACTGTCGCAAGGACAGTCCAAAAAAGATGCTTTCCGTATATTCCCGGATCTCCCGGTTGATTTTCACTTCCACATGTCATCCCTCCCAATTGCTTCCTGTTCTTACGGCTTCGCCTTCGCTTGGCCCTTTTCGTGACTGAATGTAACCGGCGTTTCATGTGGCGGCAAAGCGGAATGATTCAGTAAAGCAGTGGCAAGTTGTATGCCATCTGTCAATCCCTGCATGTACAGCCGTTCATTCATCATGGCTTGCTTGAGAATATACTTGTCCTCCCAGTCTTCAAACTCAGGTGTTTGAGCCATGATCAGCCCCGAAAATATAGTGTGAAACGCCTCATCTTCTTCATCCCTAATTTTTTTCAGCTCCGGATGATGTTCGATTTGTGCCGAAACCTCATCCAATCGCCTTTGAATGGCTCCTCGGAACCACGTTGGAAATCCCATGACCTTGCCCCTTTCATCCCTCTTTTACCGTATCGGTTGCCTATCCTTGGCCTTCATTCGTTGATATTGCACCATCAACTCGTCTACCCTCCTACTCTGTTCCTGAACCTCTTGATTGTCGGATAAAGGAATCGATTGCATCAACGACTTTTCGCCAAGCTCGTTTAATTTTTGCCTCTCTTTCTCCAGTTTTCTTACTAGATCATCCACTCATTTGCACTCCTCTTCCTCATTCTGTTTGCAACTCTATCATGAAGCATTAGCATGTTGTCATCGGAAAAACTACCCTGATAGTACTTTTTAAACTCATTTCAGTCAATTATGTGCTCCTCCATAATAGGAGTTATAAACTGAACCTGATTGTAAAGGGGTGACCAATGATGAGTGTGTACGATAGAAAGAAGGTAGGACAGCGCATTCGGAAACAGCGAGAAGCTTTGGATATCTCGCGAGAACAAATGGCCGAGTATATTGGGAGAGTCCCCAGATTCTGTGCCGATATTGAACGCGGACAAGCCGGCATGTCCATTGAAACCATGCTTCGTATTTGTACCCTGCTGAAACTATCCCCAAATGAGTTGTTGCTGGAGCAAGAGACAAATAGCAAAAGCAATGATACCGAACTGATTTTAGCTGCACTAAACCAATGTACTGAAAAGCAACGAAACGATGCCCTGGCGCTTTTGAGGCTCTTTTTGGCAGCCATCCGGTAATACTCCCCGAACTGCCTTCCCTCCCGTCAGCATGCCTTCGATTACAGCCCCATCATCTCCCGCACGATCCGATCCGCCATTTTCACCATGCCGACGAGAACCAGCATGTTGAAAATCAGTTCGCCAATGTACGTCCAGACCATGGTCACCGCCTGTGCGCCTTCGTTCACGACCGATGGCGCGGTAGCAAATGCCGAAAAAACAATGCAAGCCAGCACAATGATCGCCCCTTCTAAACAAACGGCGGCATATCCCTTTAAAAAGGACCTGCCGATGGATTGGGTCGGCTCCCCAGCAAACGATGAGAGGGGGACAGGAGCAATGGCTGTGTAAATATAGAGACGAAAAAAACGGCCGTAAACAGAGAGAATCATAATAAACGATAAAACGGTGATGAACATGCTGCCTAGCAGCGTTACCACCCACAGCGGAATGCTTTGCCAGAAGCCCACATCTTGAATCGCTTGGACAATCGTATCCGGCAGTGTCATCATGTCCGATGAACCAAATCCCGACCGGCCAATCATGGCGGCAATGATGCCCTGTACAATCGAAAATAGCGCCATCATCAATTCCAGACCATACGTGACCGCCGCCTTGGCCAAAATAAATCGAACAAATAACTTCACGGCAACCTCCGGTCGTTTCATTTCCGCAAAGTTACCGGTCGTTTTCATCACGCCAATCACAAAAAACAATACCAGCAAGGCCAATCCCGTAGCTTGCAACGCACCGTGAATATCTAAGATGACGCGCCATATACCACCGCCTTTAAAATCCGCCGGCGACTCGGTGACCAACTCCCAAATCTCCGACATTTTATCATTCCAGGTCTCTAATGCATTTTCGAGATTGTCGATGATCCAACTGTTCTTAGACACATTCACCCTCCCCCCAGATTCGGGGAACAAACCGCTGGCTTATTCCCCGAATGCGAATACCCGTACTTATCCGGCAATCAGGTTGAGAATTTCCTTCGTAAAGGTAATGACCACGCCACCGGCGAGTGTTAAGAACCCGTTAGCTCTTTGGGTAGGGTCGTGAGACTTGAAAGACAAACCAATCTGCACAATGCCAAAACCCAAAATAATCATGCCCACAGCCCGGATCAGGCCAAAAATAAAATCAGACAAATTATTCACGGTAGTCATCGGATCATTCGCGTATGCAGGTGTAGCAAAGCTCCCCACCAGCACGCAAACCATGTACAGCGTCATCCATCGTTTCCATCGATGTTTCACGTTCATCATTCCTTTCCTAAAAATAATGACTCCACTTCATCCTCTGCCAACAGCTCGTAATCTCCGTCTTCATGAAGCTGCACCGATAACCAGTCGATGGCATAATCCGTACCTCCATGCTGGAACGGCGAAGCCTGGCCATCCGTTGTAAGCTCGATGTTCGGATGCCGCAGCAAATCATACTTGTCATCCTGTATCGGTCGTTCTCCACGAATAAAGAGCAGGGCATAGCGGTTATCCAACATCCGCACTTCGTCCGGGGTCAACAATTCTCTTCCCGAATGCTGGTAATTGATCGAATAGTTACCGCTGCGCCCCTTGCTCTCACCATAGGTGTTGGTGTCAATCGTTTCCTTGCCGAGCAGTTCCGACACATATTTGTGTGTGGATTGTTCATTGCCTCCCAAGTACAAAAACACATCGCAGTTGCCGACAATCGACTCCCAGGCATCCTTGTACAACGCTTTAAGTTGCGCCAGGTTTTGAAGGATAATCGACACCGAAATTTCCCGACTCCGCATGGTCGACAGCAGCTTGTCAAATTCATCTGGCAACGCCACATTGGCAAACTCGTCCATTACAAAATGAACATGCGTAGGCAGCCTCCCACCATGCCGGTAATCAGCTTCGTACATGAGCGATTGAAAAAGCTGCGTGTACAGCATGCCGACGATGAAGTTAAAGCTGCTGTCGTTGTCGGGGATGACGGCAAACAAGGCAGTTTTTTTCGTACCCATGCGGGGCAAGTCCAATTCATCCACCGTACTCATGCCCGCGATGCTGGTCAGATTAAACTTCTCCAGCCGTACGCCAAGCCCGATCAAAATGGATTTGGCCGTTTTTCCGGCAGCCAATTTGAAAATGTTGTACTGTTTGACCGCCAAATGCTCCGGGTCGCGCATCTCCAACCGCTCGAACAACTCGTCCAGCGGACTCTGATAGGTCTCATCTTCCTCCCGCACTTCCGCCGCGGCGATCATTTCCATAATCATCGGAAAGTTTTGTTCCTCCGGCGGCGCTTCATAAAGCAAGTACAACATAAGCGCCTCCAGCAGCGCTGTTTCCGAACGCTCCCAGAAGGGATCGTTCGTGTTGCTGTTTTTGGGTGTCGTATTGCGAATCAGGTTGGTCACCAATTTCAAGACATCCTTGTCGTCCTGCAAATAGACAAACGGGTTATAGCCATGCGAACGATGCGGGTGAATCAGGTCCAGCACTTTGATGTCATAGCCTTTGGCTTTAAGCAGATGACCGGTGTCCCGCAATATTTCCCCCTTTGGGTCCAGAACGACATAAGAGGTCGAGGCTTGCATCACATTCGGCTTAGCATAGAACCGTGTTTTGCCCGCGCCGGAGCCGCCGACAACCAACACGTTCAGGTTCCGGCGATGCTTGCGGCCATCCAGACCGATTTTGACCCGCTGCGTCAAAATTTTGTTTTGTTCCGTCCGTCTGTCTCGATACTTGGCATTGACGGTTTTCGCTCGGCCCCAGCGGGCGCTGCCGTGCTCTTCCCGCCGACGATAATTCCGTGGTGTCGCCAAATAAACCCCAGCGCAAAGCCCATAGATCAGCGCAAAAATCAACAAGCAGCGGGGCGTATCGTCCACCCACTCTATGTTAAGCGGCTGGCGCATCGCCGTGCTGAGATGGACCAACATACTCGGCAATCCTTCTGACCATGCGGGAGCAACCAACAGTGCCAACCAGATGACGGGAATAAAAAAAGCCGCAAAGAGTATCAAATTACTCCTTGCGGCTTCATCGCGTTTCATAATGCCTCCAGCGCTTTTTATTTAGAAGTGGGGCATCAATCATTTTTAACAATAAATCATCCACGGCATCCGTCGGTCGTTTCTCACCGATTAAGTCATTTCGTAACGCATTCAGCGCATGGACGACTATCCCGTGCTCATAATGATTCAAAGACAAGATTCGTTCCTGTTTTTTCATAGCACTCCCTCCAGACAAAACTTAGCGAACCGGATCGTATCGTTTAGGCTGGCGCTGTTGTGACAGGTTCCGGTTCATTCTCTGGGATGTTTGTTGAAAAGCTTCCTTCATGAGCGTCAACTCGGCACGAACTTGCTGCGGTTCCAACCCGTTCCACTTCTCCGGCGCTCGATCAAAGCGGAAGGTGTCGGTTGCAACACCAAATTGCCTGCACAACATATAAGAAGCGGAGTAGGCAACAAACTCGTTATCTGAGCGGTTGTACCGTCCATCGCCACGATCCAGTTCAGCATGTGTCAGTTCTTGGGCAAGCGCTCGAAAAATATCGCCGGCCTCAAGCCCGCGACGAATGGTAATGTTTTTTGTATCTGGCTGATAGAACGCGTGCTTTACCGATGGCAACGCATCACCAATGCCAATCGGAACAGGGGCGAGGTCAATTAACGCTTTAATACGGGCGCGATCATCCGGGAATGCCGGTTCTTCCCGTTTCAACGCGGCGGTCGTTTGCGCAATATCAAACATCTTTTTCGGATTGTAGCTGATACCGGTGCTGCCATCCTGCTTTTGATAGGTTTCGCCCGGTTCCAGAATGTAAAACCCTGTTTCCTTTCGACGAATGAATACCCCTTGTTCCTTCCATGTGTCAAAATCGGCAATGCGAGTCGCGTTTGGCCGCTGCGCCAGAATCAGCAACGCATTGGCCACGCTATAGCGGTCAAAGCGGCTCTGGACATCCAAATATTGCTGGAACGCCTCACCGTTCTGCATCACCGACAAGGTGGTGGCATCAATCGTATCATATGTCCATTGCCGCAGCTCCTGTTTCTTTTGCACCCATGCTTCTTTATCGAAGGATGGTTCGGTTGTACGGAAAGAAGAGGAAGCCGCAGCATCCTGTCGGAATAAATCATCCAGTTCGCTCATTTGGCTTTCCCTCGCTTTCGTCCTTTTGCTTTGTTGGCTTGTTGTTTATCGGCGGCTATCCGCTCCTTTCGAGACGGCAACGGTTCCGCTTGTTCCCGCGGCTGTCTGTCTTTCTCCCATATCCTTTGCTGCCGGTTCTCTTCGCGTATTTCCCGCAATAATTGACGGACGGACACTCGCTCCGGCTCTTGACGAGAAGGTGGATCAGTATCCCTTGCGGTAACCTCGTTGCGCTCGAAGGTATTCTCGGACGGATGGGACGTTTCCGCCGGTTCCTTCTCCGCTGTTGAATGGTCGTCCTCCGATGGAGTCGGCTCCGGCAGTTCGGACTTTCCCATCAATTCATCCAACAAGTCGTCCGTATTCCTTTCTTCTGCGATTTCCTTCGACAGCTCTTGTTCCTGAACTTGCTCGTGACCTGGTTCATGTCCTTGTTCCACAGCAGGAGCTTCGGACATTCCATTGGATTTTTCAATTTCACTCTTAATTTTGGCGGTATCCACAGTGGCCAAGTGGAAACGCTCCACGATCCGATTGATTTTGGACGCATCCTCCGCCCGGACCATCACATCGCACATCCCGTCCACGTTCTTTTTGTCGCGCAAAGCACAGTACAACACGCCATACCGCTTGGCTTCCTTGCAGAAGGTTGCCAGGTCTTCGTTCTTGACCGCAAATACCTTTAATTCTTTCCCACTGCGCAGCAAACTCTCCAACCGGATGCTGCCCTTTGTTCGTTTTTGTCCTTGCAAGGCCGCAAACAAATATACCGCCAAATGCTTAGCGCCTTCGCCGGAAATCTTGGCCATGACTTCGATGCTTTTCAAGCTCATGTTGACAACCTGATTGGCGGCTTCCGTTTCGGTACTCATCGAAAATTTCCTCCTTTCGATCCTGTGCGCCACTTCTGTTTAACGTCTCTCGTAATTCTCCTGATCGCTCCAAAATGCCTTGAACCAGCTTCACCTCCTTTCGAAGCGAGGCAAGCCGTTTAGAACAAACAGCAATTTGCGTTTTGTATTGTTCTCGCTGGCCAGCATCCTTGCAGCGGCGAATTCGGTTGTACAACGACTTGCGCTTCAGGTGCAGGGATTGGATCTGTTCCTCCAACCTGTCACGGAAAGCGAGAAGCTCCTCTTGATGGGTGAGGCGATACTTGCATAGCAGCTTGGTTTGCTCCATCAATACCGACAAGTGTCTCAAATCCTCCCGAAGTCTAAAGGATGGCTTTTTGACAGGCTTTCGTTTTCTAGGAAGCACACCCATTTCAAACAAGTAGCGGATATATAAAGCTTGCAAGCCGCGCAATTTGCGACCAGACCGAACATGGCTCTTACACATGGCACGTCGTCTGCGGACATGGGATGGCCTTTCCCGTTCAGGTATTCGGTTTCGCAATATTCGCTGCTTGATCGCTTCCTCGGTATAGCCATCGCCTAGACTGCGCAAACGGACAAAGCGTGTCTTTCCAGGCGGCCGTATCGCCATATGTTTAACCGCCGTTTTTAGCTCATAACCTTGCTTTTGTAAATGGGCAAAAAACTGTGTCATCGTCATGGAAGATGCAATAGCCTGATCGATGTCCTGCCGGATTAGCCCTCTCCATGTTGGCTTTCGCTCACGTTCCGCTTTCCATTCTCCATAATGCTTGGCTTTGCTCGGTTCGGGATGCTCAATCACCGATAGCGCATGTTCCTGGCAAAGCCGGTCGGATGTCTGCCTCAGCAGAGCATAGGAAGCTTTGTTGTCGTAATACCGTTTCCCATCCACAAAGGAAACCGAGTTTAACACAAAGTGATTGTGCACATGCAGTTTATCCAAATGGGTCGATACGACGACTTCAAAGCGCTCCCCCCACAACTCCTGCGCTAACTTAACACCGATGGTATGAGCGATTTGCGGCGTTGTCTCCCCCGGCGCAAACGCTTGATAGGCGTGAAAGGCCAAAATGCCGTCCGTCTTAAAAAACCGCCGCTTCGTCCGCTGCATCTGCTCATAAGCCGTTAACGGATCGCAGTTGACACCGCTGACATATAGTTGCTTCTCCGTTTTGGCATCCGCCTGTGTATAAGCGAGTACCTGCTCCAAACCACCTTCGCTACGTTCTGCTGTCTTGTCAGGATTTGCGGCGTAATCCAGCACCCGCTTAAGCCTGTCGGTCACCCCCCAGATTGCGGTCGTTGCCACGTGAAATTCCCCCCCCCTTACGGCGGATGCACATTTGGATGCACTGGTGGTCTTCGTTCCGGTTCGGTTACAGCCTGTTGAATCTGCTGGACTGCGCGGCGCAAGCGGTCGGCTTCCACCTGAAATGCAGCCCGTTCCAGATGTCCAGTCGTATGGGCCTTCACAGTGAGTTGATTCAGGTTATTCCCAATAGCGTTCAGTTCACGCATCATCGCGTAATAATCCAGGGGCGGTAGCGGTTTGGGAATATACCCATTGATCAATGCCCGAATGTACGCTTCCCGAGAAAGTCCCGTTTTTTTCACTTCTGTCATAAGGCGAGCATGCTCGCTTTCATTTAAGCGAACCAGAAAAGAGATTGGTCGTTTCCTCATTTGCATCACCCCTTTCCGAACATGAGCTTCCGACAGAAAATCTCATCGCCGCGGGAAAATTCGAGCATCGAGACAATAGCATCGTGTAAACGGGGTCTTAGGGGTTGTACCCCTAACAAACGAATTTGGATATCCAAATTCAGTGCTTGCTGCAACACGAGACATTCGTCTCGCGTTGCCTTCAAGGCACCTGCCGGGAAAAAGAGAGGGACCCAAAAAACACAAAAAAGACGCCGATCCGCTCAGCGCCTTCCTTCGAACTTTTTTGTTATCTCACCAACCAGCGATAATCCTGACGGCAGTCTACAATGTAATCGACATACACGATTTCATCCTGAATTTGATATAACACCAGATACCATTTTTCCACGAACATCTTGTGATACTTGTTTGACGGGATAAATTCCGCTTCCAGAAAAGGATAGCGCTCCGGCATTCGCGCCAAGGAACGTATCGCTTGCAGTAATTCGTTTTTCGTTTTTCGCGCGGCATCCGGACTTTTCTCCGCAAGAAATCGCACATGAGTCGCCAGCATTTGGCGGGCGCGATCGGAGACGATGATCTTATAACGGGGCATCTTTTCCATGCTGCACCTCGTCAATAATGCCCTCCAGGTAAGCGTCCAGTTCATCCGGCGTCACGCCAACACGGCCCGCCAAACGATCTTCTTGCACAGCGAGCAGTTCTTCACGCAGCTTTAACATCTTCTCGCGACGGGAAAACGTATCAATGTCCATTACGACAAGATCGCCTTCACCGTTCTTGGTCAGATAAACCGGTTCCCCGGATGTTTTGCATAGATCGGCGATTTCATTATAGTTTTGCCGGATACTGGCGGAAGGTTTGATAATCATCTTGGTCACTCCTTGCATAGCTGTATATTGATTTTATTATACCTATTACATGCTATACAATCAATGCGGCTGCACTTATCCCCATATATTCACATCTTATCCACATGCTGTGAAAATTTTCCGTAGCCCAGAAAGAAAAGACGCCAACCGTTCAGCGTCTACCGCTATCGGGATGGTTCACCGCGTCTTCTTCGGAATTCCATCAAATCGTTGTTTACATCCTTTCCGAACTTAGGCGGCTCATCGGATATGAGAAGGGCGGGGGAGAGGAGCCTCTGTATCGTGGCTGCCGCCAATCGCCCCGGCTCATCATTGTCCAGGTGCAGGACAAGTCGATTCACCTGGGGAAAGCACTGCAAGTAATGCGTTAGGGCAGACGGGGGAGTAGAGTCCTCCCCATTTGTCCTGGGCCTGTATATTCCGGCCAGCGACAGCTTATGCGCCTGCCGCCAATCCCGGCCAGCGAGATGTTCCAGCGTACAGTAGGATAAGAGATCAATAGCGCTCTCAAACAGATGCAGTTCCGTACAGTTTCCCGAGGCCGGAATGGAAAACGAATACCGCTTGTCGCTGCCAGCGGCTTCCCCCATATAACGAGTGCTTGTCGTACCGCGTATCGCCGCATAGCGCGGCGTTCCTTGCTGGTCGAAACCGACGAATACCGCGTTGTGATAGCGGCGGCTTTCATACAAACGCCCCGTTTCGAGACAGTAGTCGATCAACGTGCGATGGATACCACGTTTGCTGAGATAGGCCATGACGCGATGCGATGTACGATTCGGTTCAGGAAGTTCAAACCGCGCTGGAGATGAGCGTTGTTGCAAAGATTGCGAAAATGCAGGTGCGCTGCCTGGATGAACGCCTTCCATTTGCAGCACCGCATCGGGAAAAGACATGCCCCGCACTTTGATCAAATAGTCCAGCGCCGAGCGCCCGCCGATCCCCCTTGACCACCAGTACCATTTACCGTTGGAAATTTTCAAGCTGTCGTGTGTCCGGGTGGTGTAGACATTGCGGGAGCATCGGACCAGTTCTGCCGGCTCGTACATTTGCAAATATGTGAGCAGGTCCAGTCTTTTGGCACGTTCGATCTGTTCCTTGTTTACATAGCTCATTGCCGCAGCTCCTTTTGGAAATCCAGGCAGCGTCCGATGGGGTTATGGTTCATCGTGCCTTCCCCCTCTTTTTGGGGTACGTATAAGCTCTGCCTTCCTTCAACTTCGTAACGCCTTTCTTGTTCATGAATGCGTCTAAATCGCCTTCATGAACTTGACTGGTCACCCCGTTTGAGTCGCGGATGTAATAATACGTGTCGCCAAATCCGTTTTTCTCTTTGGATATCAACTCCAACGATGGCACGGTTTCTCCCTCCTTGATCAAGCTGGTTCCGTAACCAAAAGGCGGCAAAATCGGACAAAAGCATCCGCCGCTTGGGCTGGCATACAACATGTTCATTCCTCCGGAAACGAGAAAAGGACCCCAAAACCGGAGTCCCATTCGTCATGAAATTGATAATTTTAACAAGTGAGCGATCTTCGACCTGTGAAATGCTCGCACCGATACCATGTTCTTCTCCGTAATGGTCAGCATGAAGTTCCCTTTCAGGGGGAGGAACGACGGTGTCAGGCCGTTATCGCCCACGGCCCACCACTCGCCGTTCGGGCGCTTCCGGTTCTTCGTCCGGAACGCTGTCCACGGCTTCATTCTCCCGCTTATCCATATTAAGCAGGGCATTCAGTTCCGCGAGTCGCGCCGATTTCGTTAGCAGCTCCTGTTCTTTCTCGAAAGGAGCTTCGACTTGTTCCTTCGCTGTTTCCATCTGCTGGAGCAGCGTGGAGAGTTGCTGGCGGCTATGTTCCAGTTTGGCTGGCAAATCCGCCAACATATTGTTCAACCGGGTGATGTTGCCGCCTGCATCCATCCCTAGCGAGATGGTATGGTCCAATGCGCCGCGCAGGGTCGCCTTGTATTCTTTATGGAAGCTGTCAAAGGATAACCATAGGGAAAAACCGAGATAACTGCCCGCCTCCTGCGGCTCGGATGAAGTCATTCCCTTGCACGCCTCCAGCAAGGCCGCGCCTGCTGCCGCTCTCTCCGTGTAGGTAAAATCCTTAATGACCATACCTGGGAACTTGGATTCATCCGTTCCCTCCGGCACAGCCGATTTGGAACGCAGATATAGAGCGACATCCTGTTCATATCCGGCAATTCGATCTTCTGTAGATTTGACTTGTTGCGGCAATACTTTCAGCAACCGATCCTCCAATGCGTAGCGTTGGCTCAAGTGATTAGCCTTGAGCAGCTTAAGCTTGGAAACCTGGATATCCAGGTCCATCTTCTCTTTGATATACGGATTACCGGTTGCCAGCGCCTTGACTTCGGCATAAGAAAGGGCTGCTTCATCGATATCCTCGGCAGAACGTACCGGCGATTTACTGGTCATGATTTGCGAGATAAAGCGCTGTTTATTCTCCAGCGTCTGATACAAATAAGCGTCGAACGTGTTCTCCGTCACATACCGAAAAATGTGTACCTCGCTATTCTCATTGCCTTGCCGGATAATGCGTCCGCTTCGCTGCTCCAGGTCGCGCGGGCGCCAAGGGCAATCGAGATCATGAAGCGCAATCAGCTTCGTTTGCACATTGGTGCCCGCCCCCATTTTAAATGTCGATCCGAGCAGTATACGAATCTGGCCAGTCCGCACCTTGGCGAACAGTTCCTTTTTCTTCACCTCGGTGTTGGCATCGTGAATGTACGCAATCTCCTCGGTAGGCACCCCTTTCTCTGTCAGCTTGCGTCGCAGTTCGTCATACACATTGAACGTTCCGTCTTGCTTTGGGATGGATAGATCGCAAAACACCAGTTGGGCTAGCCGCTTTTCCTCGTGTTCCTTCCATAGCCGAAACACATTGTCCGCACAAACGCTCACTTTACTGCCTTCGTCATCGGGCAACATCGGATTGGCCAGCCGTTGATCCAGTGCCAGCTTACGCCCATCATTCGTAATCTTGAGCATATTGTCTTCGTGCGGCTCTACTTCCTTGGCTCGCACCCGCTCAGCACGGTGGGCGAGATCCGCGACCATTTCCCGCTGGAAGTCGCTTGGCGGCACGGCAACATTGTGGAAATGGGATTTCGGTACGGGAAGCTGGAGCATGTCCGCCGTCTGGATGTCAGCCACTTCCTTGAACATATTCATCAGTTCCGGCAAATTGTAAAAACGGGCAAACCGGGTTTTCGCTCGATAGCCCGTTCCTTCCGGTGCCAGTTCAATCGCCGTGACCGTCTCGCCAAACGTCGAAGCCCAGGAATCAAAATGTTGCAATCCTTGCTTTCGCAGCCGCTCATATTGCAAGTAGCGCTGCATCGTATACATTTCCGTAATGGAATTGGAGATCGGCGTACCCGTCGCAAAGATGATACCCCGGCCTCCGGTCAGTTCGTCCAGATAGCGGCATTTGGCAAACATGTCCGACGACTTCTGCGCTTCGGTTTGCGACAGTCCGGCCACATTGCGCATTTTCGTGTAAAGAAACAGGTTTTTGTACGAATCGGCCTCGTCCACGAATAGCCGATCCACTCCCAGCTCCTCGAAGGTGACCACATCATCCTTGCGGCTGGTATCGTTCAGCTTTGCCAGCTTGGTTTGCAGCGTCTTCCTCGTCTTCTCCAGTTGCTTGATCGCGTACCGTTCGCCCTTGGCCTCCTTCAGCTCGCGAATGCCGCTTGTGATCTCGTAAATTTGTTCCTCCAGTTGTTGACGTTGGCGCTCCATCGATATGGGAATTTTCTCAAACTGCGAATGTCCGATGATGATCGCGTCATAGTCGCCGGTGGCAATCCGCGCGCAAAACTTCTTCCGGTTCTTTGTTTCAAAGTCCTTCTTGGTCGCTACCAGAATATTGGCCGATGGATAGAGCTGCAAAAACTCCGCTGCCCACTGCTCCGTCAAATGATTAGGAACAACGAACATGCTTTTGCTGCATAAGCCAAGATGCTTGCTTTCCATGGCCGCAGCGGTCATGGCAAACGTTTTGCCTGCGCCTACACAATGAGCAAAAAGGGAATTGCCTCCATACAGCGCCCGGGCAACCGCATTGACTTGATGCTGGCGCAGCCGGATTTCCGGATTCATTCCCGTAAACCGAATATGACTGCCATCATACTCGCGCGGGCGAATCGCATTGAAACGATCATTGTACAAGCGCGTTAATCGTTCCCTCCTCTGCGGGTCTTTCCAAATCCAATCGCGGAACGCTTCTTTCAGCATCTCCTGCTTTTGTTGGGCAATTGCGGTCTCTTGCTTGTTCAAAACTCGCTTTTCCACGCCATTCTCCAGCATGGTATCGAAAATGCGCACATCTCGCAAATTTAAGGTATCTTCCAAAATCTTATACGCATTCACACGATTCGTTCCGAAGGTCACGTTGGCTTTAATGTTGTTGCTGCGGTCATTGCTTTTCCCTCGGACATTCCAGGCAGCTGTATATTCGGAATACAAGACGTCGATAGACTGCCGGAACATGTATGGCGTGTCCACCAGTTCGAATATAAACTCCCGGATCACTTCCGGAGGAAGCCACGTCGCTCCTAACCGCACATCAATCTCGGAAGCATCCAAATCTTTCGGCTGCACCGCTTCTAATGCTTTGACATTTTCGCCGTACCGCTCTGCATCCATTTCGGCGGCACGCCGTGCAATCAGAAGTTTGTCACGAACGTTGCCAGACAAATAAGCATCCGCCGTTTCAAAAACCGGCTGTCCTTTCTCATCCAGTCTTTCCGGGTTGGGGAAGATCACGCCGCGCAACTCCTGAACAAGCTGTTCCGTTGTCATGCCGGTCAATTCTTGCATATAGGGGAGATCGACACGTGCTTTTTCTCCAATGGAGACGCCCAGCGCTTCCTCTGCCGTTTCCACATGCCGAACGGTCGTGCGCTGCCGAATCGTACGCTTCGTGAACATATCGGCTTTGCGTAGCAGCTTCCCTTCCTCGTCGAGCACTTCCAATGAACAAAGTAAAAAATAGGCGCTATCGTCGGCGAATGCCAGGCTGTTGGCGCGGCTGTTGATCAGACCGTATTGGGCGGTAAAACGATCATACTGCGCATTCAATTTCCGCTGCTGTTCCCGGATCTCTTCGTCGCTATAATCTTCCGTCTGGTATTCGATCAGTTCGCGCACCGTATCCCGCAATCGGATCATACCTTTGATTCGCCCGGCGGCCGTGGCCGACGTGTCCACTCGGTGCATCCGGCTGTTTTCGCGGTAATACAGTTGGCCGTCCACAAGGGTATAACTGAAATTGCGCACGGTCGGATCGGCCGGGAGGGACGTGTCTTCTTCATCCGGCATTACTTCCCTCTCAACCTCCACCCAATCGGCATGGATATTGGTCAGTGCTTCTCCCAGCAGTTCGCTTAAATTAGCATCCGGGTACGGGTTGCAAGTCGTCTCCTGTCTATTGCCATACATCCGGTCATCAAACGCCATCGTCCCAAGCACCATGTCAGGATGCGCAGCAAAGTACGCATTGATCGGCACGCCTTCGGCTGTCTCTGCCAAGCCAATCCATTCCACACTTTGTTCGGTGACAGTCACCATTCGGTCGCGCTTTTGCAGAAACAAAATATCCGCCGTCACTTCCGTTCCGGCGTTGGACTGAAAAGCGTTGTTCGGCAAACGAACCGCACCCAGCAATTCTGCCCGTTCCGCAATATACTTGCGGACAGCCGGGTTCTGTTTATCCATCGTTCCTTTGGACGTAATAAAGGCAATAATGCCGCCCGGACGCACTTTGTCCAATGTTTTCGCAAAGAAGTAATCGTGAATGAGAAACTTGTGCTTGTCGTAGCGTTTATCCGCCACACCATACCCGCCGAAAGGAACATTCCCTATGGCCAAATCAAAAAAACTGTCCGGCAAAGCGGTTTCCTCAAACCCGCTGATCGCAATCGTCGCCTGCGGGTAAAGCTGCTTGGCGATGCGACCTGTGATGCTGTCCAGTTCTACACCAAATAGCTGCGAGTCTTGAAACGACTCCGGAACTAACCCGAAGAAATTGCCGATCCCGCAGGAAGGCTCTAAAATATTGCCGTTGCGAAAGCCCATCCTTTCCAGACAACCATAGATTGCTTTAATGACAACTGGAGACGTATAGTGAGCGTTCAGCGTTGATGCGCGAGCGGACGCATATTCGTCCGGTTCCAGCAACGATTGCAGTTCGGCATATTCGGCCGTCCATTGCGCGTTCGCTTCGTCAAATACTTGTGGGATTCCGCCCCATCCGACATAGCGGGCGAGAACGACCTGTTCATCCGCAGTTGCCTGGCGGCCTTCTAGCTCCAATTGTTTGAGCAAGCGAATCGCGGCTACATTAAAACCATACTTAACCTTGGCTCCGCCATGCCCTAACTGGTCATCGGTGATACGGTAATTCACCGCAGTCGTTTGCGGTGCAACAGACCGTACATCCTCGACAGCGGAAGGAGCAGAGGGTGCTTCCTCATTATGCGCCTCATCCGATACTTGTTCGGTTAACTGAAGGGATGCCGAGGCAGACTTCGGCTCATCTCCATCCGAAAGCTCCGGCTCTATTTCTTTTCCGGCAGGTTCCTCCGCTTCGGTTTCCACTCCTTGTTCATCAGTTAGCAGATGATCATTAAGCGGATTTTCACGCAGGATGCGTTCAAAATCTCGGCGTTCCAGTTCCTTGGTGAAAAGCGGAAAATGAACATCCCGCAGCATCACGTTACCGTTTTCCACCAGCAAAATCTCATATTCGTCCGCGCCAAAAAAAACCGTATCGCCGGGCGCATAGGCATAACGCGCCTGCTTCCGCTCCATCGTCTCCGACTGCTGTGAGGAGGACGGATGTTCTTGTTCCAACCGTTCGCGAGCAGACGCTTCTTCGGCCATCTGCCCGCGGCGCCCCTCCAGTTGCTCGGCAAATGCAGGAAGTCGTTCCGTTTCCAAACGATTCAGATAACGTCCCGCCGCCAGCAACTCGCCGATCCGCTTCTGTACCTTCATCCAAGGCAACACCAGCTTTTGCTCTTGATCCGTCATTGAACGTCGGGTCAACGTGATGCCTTTGCTATCATGATGCTCATAAATATCCGTGCCGATCAGTACAGGGGCGCGCCCGCCCGTGCCATATTCCCGTTTCAAAAATTCGGCGTTTTCTTTCTCCGATAACGATTGCTGAAAATGGAGAGCAATGCGATATTTACTGTTGGCAAAGCCGCTTCCTTGTTGGAGAATCGCATCGATCACCGCCTGCGGCCAGACAAAAGCGGAGGCTGTATCCGCCTCCGCCTGTTCCATAAATAAGGTTTGCTGCTGAACCGATGGCTCCGTCTTTCGTGCCGGGTCAAATTCGTTAAGTACTATCATACTGTTGATATGGCCGGCGATCACTTCCCAATCGTAAAAACTTTGTGCGGTTGGTTCGGTTGCCGGACCCGTCCAAAGATGGAGCACATTGCGATACGGTTCATACCCGATGAGAAGGTCTTCGTCCAGCGTAAGCTCGGACTGACCCGGCGCAAACAGGCTACGCACATACAACGCCCGCTCCCCTTCATTTTCATGTGCGGCGAAGAAAGCCTCGATTTCCGACTTGCTTTTCAGTAAAGGAGCGGTGCGCAGTAGATCGTTGATGGCATGATGGTCATGAAAAAACGGAAGACTCCGATCTTCCGTTTTTCGATCATACCATTTTAGTTGTAAATCAGTTCTGTCAGAATGGTCTCCTCCACCTGTTGCTTCAGGCTGTTCATGTAACCCGTCCAGCCCAGCGGATCGCTCGCTTTGTCCGGGGCCGGGTGCAGACGGAGCAGTTCGTTCATCGACTGTTCGAGCTGCGTCCGCGCCGACCGATCGATTTCCGTCAGATGCTGGTGCAGTTCGCCCGAGAGCAGCAGGCTGGCGTATGTGCCTTTCTTCTCGGTTTTCAGGTAGTTTTTGCGCAACATCCCATACTTGCCGATCAGTTGATGATCCTCGGTCAGTGTCAGGTCGGGCAGCAGATAGTCCCCTTGACGGGTGTAAGTCACTTCCATGTTCATCCGTCCTTTCTGGCAATCGTTTAGCTTCATTTTGTGTCAAGGCCGTTTCTCTTGCAACGGTGCGAACGTCTCTAGCCTGTGAAGTCTGACGTTCTACACGCCGCTGCACCCGTATCGTCGATTCGATTTCCCGCAGCATCATCTCCGCGATATCGCTGATCGCTGCTCCAAGCTGCGAAAGAGCGGGCAGTGTATTGAAATTCCCGATGCCTGAAAGGTCCTCCCGTCCAATATAGTGAGAGGCGTTCATACCACAGCGGGTTAGTGCCATATAGGCAACGGAATGATACGCAATCTGACGGAATAGCACTTCCACAGGTTGGCGTTCCAGTTCTTCAAGCAGACTGCCCTCAAGCTCTCGAACAAGCAAATCCACATAATCCGAACTGTTGTCATCCACCGCGTTCCGGGCTGCGCTCAGCAGCGCATTCGGCCATGCCGCATCCGGTTCCTGCTCGCCAAACGCATTGTTCAACGTTTCCGTAACGACCGCTATATCGCCCGGCTCCATGCGCCAAAGCGAGACCGGTCGAGGATCTCGGCTTTGCGTGTCCGAGATATCAAACACATGCCGTAACCCAAAATGGTTGCCCCGGTCTTCGATAAGTGCAATACCTTTCGCCCCGCGTTTGACCCAACGGTTGAGCCGCTTGTTCCAGACGTCGATGGATGCGCAAGCTGTAGCATCGGGCCGCTGTGCATAGATTAATAACTGATCTTGAAACGGATACTTGTAGTTCCACGCCGCTGTCGATAAAAAATCCGCCCAACGGTCGGGATGTTCCACAACCGTGCGGGCGGCATGAACGGACAAATCAACGATATGCTGTATTTTCGAGGTCAACGGTACCTTTCTCCTTTCATAAGATCGTAATCTGATTGGCCAGTTGAATCCCCTCCTCCGAATAGCGGGTCATGATCCGAATCAAGCCCTTACTCTGCAAACGGTGCAAGTTTCGACATACCGTCGAAGGAGAAAAACCTACATCGATTGCCATTTTTGTACTGGACAGGTAGACCAACTTGTGTCGCCCGCCCGTACTATCCAGCAAATAGCCGTACAACAGCTTTGCAGCTGGCGGGACGGCTGCTCCCGCGATCAGCTTGTAGCGTGCTAGATCATTCATTGTACGTCCTCCTCGTATAGTATCTTTTGAAAGCTCTTATAGGTTAGTTTCCATCCCCTGAGGGGGATGGAAAACGGCCTCGAAATTTCCAGGCTCGTTCTTTGAAAATTTCATCTGGGACTGGACTTTCCGG
>NZ_CAKKLI010000018.1:0-95894 GCF_918697855.1 Paenibacillus sp. CECT 9249
GTAAATGACTTGATTTTCGGGCTGGGTTTAGTTTGGTGCTGTCATTTTCCCTGACTCCCTTGCTTTACGGCCAAGAAAATTTCCAATTCTCAAGAATCAGGGACTTGACATCTTACCGCTGGACTTAATTGATATATAGACAGCGATTAAGTAAGCGATATTTGCGCCAACACCTCCTCGTTTATTTGCACGTCCGCGTCTCTTATCCGCCGGTCGATCTCTTGCTCGAGCCGCTTTTGGACATAGATTTGAATTAACGGAGCTTTCACCTGCTCGTACGCTTCATATCCTTGGTCCCGAACGGCAACAAGCCTGTACGTGACGGCGCCCTCATCTGTTGGGACGATCTCCGTCAATTCGCCGGCCTGCATCGTGGTGAATGCATCGTGAAGATAACGGGCCATATCGTCGTCCTTGGACCTTTCTTCCAAATCCAAATGCAATGTTTCCATGCGAACTGTGGCGGGAAGTTGATCTTGTCCGATATTCCCCCGTGCCGCAGACGCCGATTTCCGCAGTTCTTGCAACGTATCGATCGCCTCCGTACCGTTTGCGGCCGCGATCTTCTCGTAATCGAATCCGAATCCTTTATAAAAATAATCCCGCTTCACCTGTTCGTACAAAGGCTTCAACTCGGAATCGGAAAGAGAAGCCCGCTCTTGTCGAACCAAGGTATCGACTAATCGTTGGTAATTGATGCTTTGGGTATAGGAATAAAATTCATTGACGCCGTACGTTTTGGGACCGTAGACGGGTTCGTTGTTTTGAATTTTCCGTTGCCGCTCGCCGTTTTCCTCCGCCAATTTTTTCAAAAATGCGTGATACGACAAATCCTCGATGATGCCGTGTTCTTTCATAACTATCTGTTCGACCTTCTGTTTCTTGATGTCTTTGATCGTTTGTCGCTTGGCATAATGCAACGGATTTTCACCGCCGTAGGTCGAAGTCCAGAAATCGTCGCTGTAATCCGCATCATACATTCGTTTGAAATAGCCGGCAGTCAGCGCCTTGTTGTTTTGCAAAAAAACTTGAAACTCGGAAACGGTAACGGGATAATCGTCAATGGTCAATACGACGGCATCCTCCGCCGCCCGCGACGAGCCTCCCCATACAACGATCATGGCAATTCCGACGATCAACGCGGAGCATACCCACAATACGCCCATGCTTCTTACTGACTGTTTCCGCTTCACAGCAACCCCCCTCCTTAAAAAGAAAGCCCTTTCATGAAAGATTACCTACATTATGGCAGGGTGAAAATAACGATGTAATGAACTAATTTGACAGATGCCAGACAATTTTTACCGATTATATGTTTAGCTCCGAAATCTGCCGTTATATTTGATCTATCTCGCATCATGGCTTCACATCCCCCCCCCAATTTGCGCAAAAAAACCTCCGGATTCGATCATCCGAAGGTTTTCCTTGCATACGATTACTCGTACCAATATCCTCTTATTCCTTTTTGCATCCGCACCAGCGCTTCCAAATAATAATAGTCGCCCCAAATCATATAGTCGTCCGGCGCGCGGTTGCCCCTGACGTGGTAGGACCCGTGCCGCAACAACCCTTCCGCTTTGGAATGGCTTGCTTCCGCATAGTTCGTCGACAAGGAATACATGCTTTGCCGCAACGCTTTCTCGAACGATTCCCGATCGGGGTCGCTGTCGCCGAGCCATTCCAGCAGTTCGAGCAGACCGCATGCGGCGATCGCGGAAGCGGAGCTGTCGCGCGGCGTTCCGGGCTCGAGCGGAACGTCGAAATCCCAGTATACGACGTAGTCCTCAGGCAGCCTTTCGATAAAATAGCGGGCAAGCCGTTTGGATGCGTCCAAAAACGCGGCATCCTTCGTATATCGATAGGCGAGCGCGAAGCCGTAGATGCCCCATGCCTGTCCGCGCGTCCACGTCGATCCGTCCTCGTATCCTTGATGCGTGCCGCCGCGAAGCGCATGGCCCGTGCTCGGATCAAAATAAAACGTGTGGTAAGAGGAACCGTCGCCGCGCACGAGAAACTTCAGGCTCTTGCGGGCGTGCCGATAGGCGATGTCGTAATATTTGCGGTCGCCCGTCTGTTCGCAAGCCCAGAACAGGAGCGGCAAGTTCAGCAAACAGTCGATAATGATCCGTCCCCCGTTATCGGGATCGCCCTCGACGCCCCACGCCTGAATCGCGCCCATCCCCGGCCGCCACCGCCCGCACAGCTTCTCCGCCGCCTGCAGGGCCACGGCGCGCGCTTCCTCGCTTCGGGTCGTCCGCCACTGGGCGACGGCCGACAGCGAATACAAGAAGCCGATATCGTGGTGATCCAGCTCCACATGACGATCCAACCGGTCCTTGAAGTTCGGCAGGAACGACTCTGCCGCCTCTTTATAGTAAGCGTCCCCGCTGTATTCGTAAGCCAGCCACATCATGCCGATATAGAAGCCCTCGATCCAATCGTCGTTGCCGCCCCACTCGTAGCGCTGCCCTTCCGTAATATGCGGCAGCTTTCCCGGGTGGCCGGCAATATTATTCTTCAGTATATGCAAAGCTTGTTCGATCGCTTGTTGCCACATCGCTTCTTCCATCCCCTTCCAGAGCTCTATTGCGCATCCGTACGCGATCGCGAAACGGGCGCCTCGCACCATATCTCGCCCGACTCCGGGTCCCGCACGACGATGGCGGATCCTCCCGCCGCGCGCTCGACGCGAGGCGGCCGCGCCCATCGCCGCACGTTCTCCTCGCTATGCGTCGCCCCAATCACGGCGGAGACGAGCCAATGTTCCCCCGGCTCCAACCGGGTCGTCAGCGTAGGAATCATCGTGCGCGGGTGCAGCACATTCGTGTTGGCGTCCGGATAAATCATCTCGGCCTGCCCATGGCCCTCCACGTTCGCGATCCCGCTGACGCCCCATGGCAAGATGGCGGCAATGCCGCATGGCACGGTCATAATCGCGTCTTCTTCGCGGATCGCGAAATCGGCCGGACGCCGCACGGCAAAGCCGCCTTCGGCCGCGTCAAGCGGCCGCCCGGTCGCGATACGGTGAATGCGGACATGCCACACGCCCGCAGGCACGAGCCATGTCCGCACTTCGACGTCGCGCCAAGGCAGCCAGCGCGAATAGACATAGCGCTCCGCGATCGCGAACTCCTCGCAAAACCGCCGCACGCGGTAATGGTCGTCGCATTCGCTGAGCGCCAGCGTCGAATCGTAGGCGCCCTGCACCAAGCCGTAGTACGCCTTCGGCACACTGAAGCCGAACAGCGTCGAATACGCGAACTTGGCGTATTTCGCTGCGCTGTGCGCCATATCGAAGTTGGCCATTTGCCCGGATGCGAGCGCCGTCACATGCCGGTCCCCTTCCGGACGGCAAACGATCATTCGCGCATGCGGCTGCGCGGATGCCGCTCCAAGCGCGGGCAGCGGCTCTTCCTCCGCCAGCCAAAAAGGATCGTCGTCCGGCAAGGCCAGCACGAGGAACGTTTTGTAAGCCCAATAAGGCGAGCCCGGCGCATTATAGTTCTCTCCCATGATCAGGTTCGGATAAGCGTACCCGATGCTGAGCAATCCGTCCGGCGCAAAGATCGGTTGGCGGAACCACCAGCGCAAATGGCGCATGACAATTCCTTTCAGCACGCCCGGCGTAAACACTTCCACGCCGGCGTACGCGAGCGCGGACCAGAACGACGCCTGCGCGAAACGGTACGTCAGGCTCCGCCCGAACGGCAGACTGCTTCCGTCTTCGGCAAACCAATAGACGAATTGCTCGGCAAAGCGCTTGGCCCGTTCGCGATAACGCGCGGCGCGCCCGGGATCTTCCCCTTCCATCAGCTTCGCATAGATCAGCGTATAGTAATGCATCGCAAACGGAATGTAATAATCGCGCTGATCGGTCTTGCCGTCCGCGTACCAACCGTCGTCCAAATAATAGGAGTCGATCGTGTCCAAATACTCGTTCATAATCGCCCGGTTATAAGGCAGGCCGACCTTCATCAATCCGATATTGACGAGCACGGTGAACATAAGCCAATTGTTCGGATTCGAACGATCGACCAAGTTGATTTGATTGAGCCAGCGGAACAGATTGTCTCGCTGCCGTTCGTTCAGCGGCTCCCACAACCGGTGCGGCGCAAGCGCCAGCCCGAGGCCAAGCGCCGCCTGCTCGACCATTCGCTGGTCCTTCGTGCCGAAATCGCCCCAATACTCCTCATGTTCCGGGTCGGTTCCGTTCGCGATTCCTTGAAGGAAGAGCGGCCACAGATCGCTGTCCCCGCCTCCGGCGGCATGCGGCACAAGCCCCCATAGCGGCCGGGCGAACGCCTCCATCAAAGCGATCGCTTCATTATGTATCGCTCCCGTCGCCCCGAGCTCCAATCCGGCACGGCCCGGGGTAAATCGCGCCCGCAAAGGCTCGAACGTTGCAACGGCCGCTTGCTGCAAGTCGGCTTTCGTGCGAAACGATTGCCAATCCGGCATTTCAGTTGTTTTGTGCATACGGTTCATACTCCTATCCGCCGTCTTTGTTAGTGCCAAGCCGTATATTCGCTGGGCGTCATGCCGACTTCCCGCTTGAACAGTTTAATGAAGTAGCTCTTATTGGCATAGCCCAAATAATCCGAAATTTCTTCCACCGTCTTATTCGACAGTTCCAGCAGTTCCTTCGCCTTTTGCAGTTTGACCATATTGACGTATTCGATAAAATTTTGATTCGTTTCCCGTTTGAACAACCGGCTGAAATAGCTGGAGTTCAAATTCAGGTGAGCCGCCATATCTTCCAGCGTAATTTTCTCGGTTACGTGCGCAATGACGTATTGCTGCGCCTTGATCACTTCCGTACGCTTCGAACGGACCGCAAGCATGCTCAATTTGCGCGAGAGATCGCATACGTATTGCAGCAGCCATTCTCGCAAATGATCGATCGATCGGATTCCGTTTACGGCGTCATGAAGCTTCTCTTCCGACAGGGAAGGCTGATATTGCAGCGTAACCTTCGTCTTCATCTGCAAATCGAGCAGCAGTTGCAGCACCCACTCTTTCACGTCGCCCGGATGGAACTTTTCGGATTTCACCCATTCCGCCCAGCCGCCGACAATGCTCTGCAACTCGTCCGTCCGGTTCAGCGCGATCGCGTCGTTGATGACGGAGAAGAATCGGGAATATTCCCCGTAAATATCTTCCGCGCTGTATTTCTGTTTCTCGAAACGATGAACTTTCGCTTCTTCCAGATAGAAACGATGCCAGGCTTCGTTTAACATCGGCGCAAGCGTTCTGCGGATATCGTCCGGCGTGCGCGCCTCTTGCCCGATCAAGCAGGAAACGGATATTTTCAAATAATTCTGAAAAGCCGCAATGCATTTTTGCGTGGAATAATAAGCTAATTGAACTTCTCTCGCGGGATCGTCGCAGCATAACAGTACGACCAGATCCCGATTGCTGTACCGGAAGATGACGCATCGATGCATCGAATCCATAATTTCCTGCAAAATATTCTCGACCGCGAAAACGATCGTATAATCGTTCATATTCCGCAGCCGCGCCGCTTCGGCCGCCCGGTCGACCGACACGACCATCGGCACGTAATGCTTCGCCTCGAGCGATATGCCGTTCAGCCGCGCTTGCTCGATCCAATTATCCTTCGTCCACGACGGCTGATACAACGTATCTTTCAGAAACTGTTCCTTCAAAGCCGATTGGTTGATCGATTGCTTCCGTTGATACATCAGCATTTCCGCGATTTTATCCTTTTCCTTGCAGAGATCGGTCGAAATATGCCGCAAAATCCGCTGCAGTTGGCCGACGTCCAAACTTTCTTTCAGAATATAATCGCTGACTCTCAATTTCATCGCTTGCTGCGCATAATGGAACTCGTTGTGGCATGATAATATCACCGCGCGGAACAGCGGGTGAACGGCGCCCAGCTTTTCCAACATTTCCAATCCGTTCATTTTGGGCATGCCGATATCGGTAATAACGATGTCCGGCAAGCTCCGCTGCGCGCCTTCCCATGCCTCGAGCCCGTTCGAATAGCAGCCGACGAGTTCGATGCCGAGTTCTTTCCAAGCGACCGTTTCCGAAAGATACCGTACCACCGGATAATCGTCATCCACTAGAATCGCCGTCAACATGATGCTCATCCACCCTTCCATACTCTAATGGAAATATCAACGCAATTTCCGTACCCACATTGGGCTCGCTCTTCATCTCCATTTGGAACCGGTCGCCGTAGATTAAGCGCAACCGCTGGAACACATTGGTTACCCCGATTCCCGAAAAACCGGCCGGGGCGCGTCCCCGCGGATCGGCCGAGCCGTCCAATTTGGACCGCAGCTCATTCAATCTTGCCTCCGTCATTCCGATTCCATTGTCGCGAACCGCGATCCGCAACCATTGCCGCGCACCGTCGTTCCCGCTATCCGACTCGATCGCGATTTGTCCGTCGTATTGCTCGAACCCGTGAATGATGGCGTTTTCAATGAGCGGCTGTATCATAAAGCGCGGAACCAACGCATTCCCGGTGTCGTCATCGCCTTGAAAATCAAGCCTGACCTGGTTCGCATGCCGGAAATTCATCAGACGAACATAATGGCATACCGTATCCACTTCTTCCCGAAGCGTAATGAATTCGTTATCGCGGGTGATCGTCATTCGCAGCAGCGAAGACAACGAACCGATCAAGTCCGCGTTTTCCTTATCCCCTTGTATCAAAATGTTCAACCTGATCGAATTCAGAAGATTGAACATGAAATGCGGGTTGATTTGCGCCTGGAGCATTTCGAGCTCCGCTTTCCGCTTTTTGGCTTGCTCCACCGTAATTTGCTCGATCATCGACTGGATTCGGTCCAGCATATGATCGATCGTCCGCCCGAGTTGGCCGACTTCATGCTGGCCGCGAATGCCGGAGCGTTCGTTAAGCTGCCCGCGTCCGATATTCGTCACGAATCGGCTCAATTCGGCGATCGGCCTCGTAATGGCGGAAATGACCAAAGTCAATAAAATGCAAAATACCGTAAAAAATAAAAATTGCAGTGTAAAGCTGATAAACAAAACTTGCTTGTTTTTCGCAAGCGCCGACGACAATGGGATCAGGTTCACCAGTCTCCAGTTCTCGTTGTTGTGCAGCTTCTTTTCGACGTACACATAATTTTCGCCGTCAATACCGATCGTCCTCGAATCACCGCTTCGCTTCCACCAATCCAATCTCGTTCCGATCTTCTCCGGATCGGTATGGGAGATGACGACCCCTTCTTCGTTCAACAGCATCATTTCTTGATTCGGGGTATTCGCCAGCATGGAACGAATTTTCCTTTCGTTTACGCTGACGACGACATAGCCGACCGGGCTGCTTGAAGTCGTCCGGATCGGGCGCCCGATCGTCACCAGGTAAGAAGACGCATTGCCCGGCAAGAAATAATTATGCTGCAAACCGGTCCAATAGGTGGAGAAGGCCGGGATACGGTCCAGCTCCGAGAACCACGGTTGTTCATACAGTGTGACCGGGTTGAACTCGATATGCGAATAATTCGTATAGATTAAACCGTTTTTCCCCAAAACCGTGACATAAAAATCGCCGTTCTGCGCGAATAAATCGTCCAGAAAACGCACCAATCGGCTGTAATTCACCAGGAAATCTTCCCTTTGTTCCGCCGATTGCATGTCATGCTGGCTAAAGAGCAGCAATTGGCGGATGCCGCTGTTCGTCAGCACGATGTTCGACAATTCCAACGTCTGGTCGATAATGCCGCCGACATCGGACTGCACCGCTTTCAACGAATCTTCCGCGCTGATAACCGCCTTCTCCAAGATAAGATCTTTTGTAAAATAATTCGTTACGACATAATTGACGCCAAGAGGGACCAGGAAACATACTAATGCCGACCACACCAATTGTTGACGCAAAGAGAGTTGTCTTATCTTCACCGGATGCAGGCCTCGAATCTAAATGGAATAGGACAGGGAAAACGAACGAATATCGTTCGTTTCCCCCGTATCCTCAATTGTAAATCCGTTTCTATTAAGCGGCAACCGCTTTACGGCCGATTATTTTCCGTTATTTTTAACAATCTCCGCAATTTTTTGATCGATTTTTTCGATCGTCTTATCAATGCTTTCTTTATTCAGGAGAAACAGTTCGGCTTCCGGAATGACGGAATTTTTCACTTCTTCGGCATAGGTCGCAGGAACGGGCGCGCTTCCCGGAATTGTATTTTTCATCGTATATTTCAAAGATTCCACGTCGATTTTGGACGGGTCCTTCGCATTTCCTACGATCGTTTCGACTAATTTGTCCGAATCCGATTTCGCCCAACCGGAGAACACTCTTCCCCCGATTTCCAAGCCCTCGGAAGTGTACCATCTGACGAACTGATAGGCGGCTTCCTTGTTTTTCGACTTGGCGGCAACGCCCATATACGTCGGCTGTACCGGCGAATAATGCGCATTCTCGCTTTCCAGCTTCGGAAGCGGAGCGAATGCGGTTACGAATGTGGCGGGAATCGCATCCGTGCCGCCCGATTCGGCCACCATCCAGTCTCCCATCGGGAGCATGACGGCATTTCCGTTAAAATATTGGTTCCGGTATTGCAATTTTTGCGAGATGATGTCCTCATACGGGCTCACGCTCTTGTCCTCGTACATCATTTTCTTCATCATTTCCAGATTCGTTTTGAGCAGCGGATCTTTCCCGTTGGACGTTCCGTCGGACTTCAAAAACGTGTTGTCGGCGGATTTGCTCATCAGCTGCAATTGGAAATAATCCGGCCAGTTATGCAAATAAGCGCCATAACGTTTGCTTGCTCCATCGCCTTTGGTCAATTTTTTCGCATAGTCCATAAAGTCGTTCCAGGTCCAATCCGTCGGTACGGGCAAGCCTTCTTGATCCAGCACCTCTTTGTTCATAATGACGAACCAGCGCTGCATGGAGGACGGAAGCGCGTAAATTTTACCGTTGACGCGCGTGTCGACAAGGTATTCTTCATCGTAGTTGTAGCCTTCTTGTTCAATATATCCGTCGAGCGGCTCGAGCAATCCGATGTCGGCGCGCTGCGAATAGTTGGTATACGGGAACTCGATAATGTCGAGCTGATCGTTGGAAGCGGCCATCAAATCCAGCTTCTGCATCGCCGCGAGCGAATCGCCTTTCTCGCTTAACAAATCGAGCTCGACTTTGATGTTAGGATATTTCTTTTCAAATTCCGGAATAATCTTGCTCCATTGGGCCTTCCCGTCCTGCTGCCAGGTGCTGAGCTTGAGCGTCACTTGCTCGGCTTGTTCCGGCTCATTCGCGGACTCTTTGGACGCCTCCGGGGAATTCGAGGATGCATTCTGTTCCGCCTGCGGCGACGATTGGCTTCCGCTGCCGCATGCGGCAACGAACAGCGCCAGAGATAAACAAAGTACGAGCGATAAAATCTTTTTCATATAGACCCTCCTAATTCATAAGTAAGTGCTTACAATGCCATCCTATCACGATTGATTCGGAAGCGAAGTGGCCAATTTTGACGTATACGAAACGATTTTGACTTCTTCATCCTTTTACGCCGCCGAGCGAGATCCCTTCGATGACTTGCTTTTGCCCGATTGCGAAAATAATAAGCAGCGGCAATATCGCCGATACGGTTCCGGCCATCATAAGCGAGTAGACGTCGCCGTATTCGTCGCCGAATAGCGAAATTCCCAGTTGGATCGTAAACAACGCTTTCGTCTTGAGAAAAATAAGCGGATTCTGATAATCGTTCCATGTCCAGATGAAGCGCAAAATCGCATAGGTCGCCAGCGCGGGACGAATCAGCGGCAGCGCGATTTGGAAAAAGGAACGGAAATGGCCGGCTCCGTCGATTTTCCCCGATTCGATATACTCGTTGCTGACGCTCATAAAGAACTGCCGCAGCATAAACGCCCCGATAATGCTGAAGCTGTTGAGCAATATGAGCCCAAGATGCGTATCGTATAAATGAAACCAGCGCAGCAGCAGGAATTGCGGGACGAGCGACGCTTGCGGCGGAACCATGTATAGAGCAAGTACAAGCAGGAACATCGTATCTCTGCCGCGAAACCGCAATTTGGAAAACCCGTAAGCCGCGAGCGCGCACACGAACACGTTGATGACGGTCGTGGCGACCGTTATATAGATGGAATTTCCGTAATACCTGACGAAATCCCCCGACCATACTTGCTTATAGTTTTCGATCGCATTCCACTGTTTGGGAATCCATTCGATCGGAAACGTAAAGACGTCGATTTCCTGTTTGAATGAGGCCGACAGCATCCATATGAACGGAAGCAGGAATAAGATACCGATCAGTGCCATAACGATCGTCCAGCATAATTTCGAAATGGATAGTTTTTTCATTGAAGTTTCCTCCTCCCTTGCCGTTTAGTAGTTGACCCACTTCTTCTGCGCAATCCATTGCGCGGCCGTAATGATGAGGCATATAAGGAACAAGATGAGCGCCATGGAAGAAGCGTAGCCTGTCTTCAGCTCGACGAACGCCGTATCGTACAATTCGTATACGATGACGGTCGTCGAATTCGCCGGACCGCCTTTCGTCAACACCTGGATGAGGTCGAATATTTTGAAGGAGCCGATAATGCCCGTCACGAGCAAGAAGAAAGTGGTCGGCGATATGCACGGCACGGTAATGTTGCGGAATTTCACCCATACGTTGGCGCCGTCGATATCGGCCGCTTCGTACAAATCTTTCGGAATCGACTGCAAGCCTGCAATGTAAATGATGATATTGTAGCCGAGCATAATCCAGACTTGAATCATCATCAGCGACGGCAGCGCGAAATCGATATCGGCGAGCCATTTGGGCGGGTTGTCGACGCCGAGCGCTGCGAGCGTCTGGTTTACCGGCCCCAGCGAAGGATGGAACAGCACTTGCCATACCATCGCTACGGCGACGATGCTGGATATGTACGGCAAAAAGTAAATCACCTTGAACGTATCCTTGATATACACATACTTGTCGATCAGTATCGCAAATACGAGCGCGAGAATCATCGTCACCGGCACCGTAAAGATGAAAATAAGATTGTTCTTCAAACTTTGAACGAAAGCGGAGTCGTTGAACAATTTGACGAAATTGTCAAAGCCCGCGAATTTGATGGCGTCGAAGCCCGCGACGAAATTCCAGTTCGTAAAGCTGAGCAGCAGCGAGAACACGACGGGAATCAGCGTTAGCACGACGAGACCGATCATTAAAGGAGCGACAAACAAATATCCCGCAATTTGCTCTCTCGTCCCCATGCTCAAATGGTCGAATCTGTTTTTTCGATTCATGGTTGGTTCCTCCTATACCCGTTGTATGTCTCATTGTAGAAAAAACGAGCGCGCCGCATAAGAAATAGAAATGAGCATTTTGGAACGAATTTTACTTTTTGCGCACGCAAAAAACCCGATGGAGCCGAATTCTCATCCGGTCAATCGGGTAATAGGCCGCTAGCCTTGCGTTAATTTTTTAAACTAGTTTTCAGCGAAATAGCCGACCGCCCAAGCAAGGACAAAGTCAATGTACCAAACCTTATAAAATAAAGGACTTTGCAACGTTAATGTCGCAACGCGGACAGAGGATCCCTTATTCCGATTAATGCGCCACTTGGTTGAAGGTCATGATCCAGATCGATCCCGCCAGGATCGTGACGACGATGACGAGGCCGAGAATAAGCGCCATAACGTTCCAACGCTTATTCTCCCCGTCGCGAATATGCATGAAGAAGAACAGTTGGACGATAAATTGCAGCGCCGCCATCGCCAGGATGACGACCGCCGTCGCGGTTTTGTTCAGCATTCCGTTCATCACGACGACCAGCGGAATGACGGTCAGGATGATGGACAGCAGGAAGCCGATCACATAGGACTTCAAGGAACCGCCATGGGATTCGCCATGCGTTTGTTGCGAATGCGCCTCATGTGCGTTATGGTTACTCATCCTACATCACCCCCATCAAGTATACGACCGTGAAGACGAAAATCCAGATCGCGTCGAGAAAATGCCAATACAAGCTGATGACGTTCACTTTACGCTTCGTTACATTCGTAATGCCGTGGCGCCGAAGCTGAATCATAAGCGCAATCATCCAGATCAGACCGATCGACACGTGCAAACCGTGCGTTCCGACCAATGTATAGAAGGCGGATAGAAATGCGCTGGTCGAGATGGTTGCCCCTTCGCCGACCAAGTGCACGAACTCGGTCACTTCCAGCGTAATGAAAGAGATCCCGAGCACGGCGGTAACGGCCAGCCACCCGATCAGGCCTTGCTTGCTCCCCCGGTTCATCGCCAGAACGGCAAGGCCGCTCGTAAAGCTGCTTGTCAGCAAGATGAACGTTTCGGCGATAATCATCGGCATTTGAAACAATTCTGCCGCCGTAGGACCGCCGCTCGTATTATTCCGTAAGACGACGTAAGTGGCGAACAATACGGCGAACAGAATCACGTCGGTGATGAGAAACAGCCAAAATCCGAACGTCTTCAACGATTCTTGATCGTGATGATCATGCTCATGATGTTCGGCACCGTGACGTTGCGAAATCGTATGTGCCATTAATTTGCCCCCCTCAACGCTGCTTCCGTACGCTTAATCTCGTCGACCGGAATGTAGTAGTCCGTATCGTATTGGAACGAGCGCGCCAGCATGCATATTGCGACGCCGATCAGTCCTGGAATCGCCATCCACATCCAGCCCCAGACGAAGCCGAAGCCGGCCACAAACCAGCAGATCGACTTGATAAACGGAATGCCGGAATTTTTCGGCATATGGATCGGTTCGAGCGGCGGCTCGGGCTTCGGCGGAATGCCTTGCGCCCGCTTCTGCTTTTGCTCCCACCAATCGTCCTGGCTTTCCACCGTCGGCGTGATGGCGAAATTATATGCCGGAGCCGGGGAAGGAATCGACCATTCGAGCGTACGGCCGTCCCAATTGTCGCCCGTTTTTTCTTTTTTATGATTTTTGATGCTGTAGGCGATTTGCCATACTTGGAAAATAAACGCGATCCCCATCAAAAATGCGCCGACCGTCGAAACGACGTTAAGCGGCTGCCAGCCCATATCGAAATCGTACGTATTGAGACGGCGCGTCATGCCCATTAAGCCAAGCGCGTATTGCGGCATGAAGCAAATGTAGAAACCGATGTTCCAGAACCAGAACGCCCATTTGCCGAGCCGTTCGTTCAGCTTGAAGCCGAACATTTTGGGCCACCAATAATACAATCCGGCGAAATATCCGAAGACGACGCCACCGATCAGCACCTGGTGGAAATGCGCGATCAGGAAGTAACTGTTATGGAACTGGAAGTCGGCCGGAGCGACCGACAGCAGAACGCCGGTCATCCCCCCGATGACGAAGCACGGTATGAACGCCACGGCCCACATCATCGGCGTCGAGAACGTAATCTTGCCCCGGAACATCGTAAACAGCCAGTTGAACACTTTGACCCCGGTCGGGATGGCGATCAACATCGTCGTAACCGCGAAGAACGCGTTCACGTCCGCCCCCGATCCCATCGTGAAGAAATGGTGAACCCATGTAAAGAACGAGAGAACGCTAATCGTCATCAAAGCGAACACCATCGATTTATAGCCGAACAATTTCTTCTTGGAAAACGTCGCGACCACTTCGGAAAAAATACCGAACGCGGGCAGGACGACGATATACACTTCGGGATGTCCCCACATCCATATCAAGTTGACGTACATCATCGGATTCCCGCCGGCGTCGAGCGTAAAGAAATGCGCGCCGGTAAAGCGGTCCAGAAACAATAACGCGAGCGTAACGGTCAAAATCGGGAACGCCAAGATGATCGTCAAGCTGGATGACAGAACCGACCACGTAAAGACAGGCATCTTCATTAACGTCATGCCGGGCGCGCGCATTTTCAATATCGTCACGATAAAGTTAATGCCTGTCGCCAAGCTGCCGATCCCGGATATTTGGATGCCCCATAAATAAAAGTTCTGCCCGACGCCCGGACTGCCCGACAATCCCGACAGCGGCGGATAAGCCAGCCATCCGGTGTCCGGGGAGCCTCCGATGACAAACGATACGTTGAACAGCATCGCGCCCCAGAAGAACAGCCAGAAGCTAAGCGAGTTCAAGAACGGGAACGCAACGTCACGAGCCCCGATTTGCAGCGGTACGATAATGTTGAACAAGCCGAACATGAGCGGCATCGCCATGAAAAGAATCATGATCACGCCATGGGTCGTAAAGATTTGGTTGTAATGCTCCGCATTCAGAAATTCAAGCTGCGGCGCGGCGAGTTGGGCTCGCATAAGCAGCGCGTCGACGCCGCCGCGGAATAACATTAATATGGATGCGATAATATACATAATGCCGATCTTTTTATGGTCGACGGTCGTCAGCCATTCCGTCCATAACCAGCGCCATTTTTTGAAATAGGTCAAGACGAATACGATCGCGACGACCGATAGAGCAATCGATACTTGCGCCCCGAGAATGAGCGGATCGCCGGTAACGAAAAACTCGGATGCGAATTCTTTCAAATTATCGAGCATAGGAACCACCTTTCTGTTTGCTATCCCCCATGATGATGTTGGGAAGTACTGTCGCCTTGCTCCGACGGTTGCGACTCTTCCATAACGCCGTTTGCCCCGTCGTCAGGCTTTTCTCGATCTTTCGAATTGGTGCCGCCGTGATGGTGGGATCCGCCCGGAGCGTATTTCGTTACGACCCGCTCGAACAAGCCTTCCGGGAACGAGGAGAACGACTGCAAATCCGAAACTCCCGGTTCTAATAACTGCTCGTAAGCTTCTTCCGTTAACGGCGGGGACGTTTCTTTTACTTCCTTCACCCATGCATCGAACTCGTCTTCCGATGTCGCCTTCACTTTAAACGTCATTTGCGCGAAATCCTTTCCGGTGAAGTTGGCCCCCGAACCGTAGTAGCTGCCTTCTTCATCGGCTTGCAAATAGAGCGTCATCGCCATGCCCGACATCGTATACATTTGGCCGCCGAGCTGCGGAATCCAGAACGAGTTCATCGCCGATTCGCTCGTCAGTTCGAACCGCACCGGAACTCCAGCCGGAATTTGCGCGTAATTGATCGTCGCAATGTCCTGATCCGGATATTTGAACAGCCATTTCCAATCGAGCGACGTGACTTGTATCGTTATTTCCTCTTTTGCCGATTCGATCTGTTTGGAAGGCTCCAACGCATAAGTATAATTTACCGTTACGGCAGCCAGCGCGATAATGACGATGATCGGGATGGTCCACCACGTAAATTCAAGCTTGTTGTTATGTTCCCAATTCGGTTTGTACGCGGCTTTCCGGCCCGGTTTGTCGCGATAACGCCATACGATAATGACGGTCATGATCAGAACGGGAACGATCACAATCGCGCACAGTATCGTAGCAATGACCATCAAATCCCTTTGCGATGACCCGATCGGGCCTTTCGGATCGAGCACGATAAACTTATCGCTGCACCCCGATAAGAGGCCAACCATGACGGCAAAAAGAACGGGCATCAAAATTCGCTTCATCGGTCTCACTCAGTTTTCATCTCCTTGTCCTTACCTGCTCTTGCGGATGCGCTTCGTAACATATTTCATTGACGAGAGACGTGACCGCTATTTTGTTACTCTTAACATAGCAGAAATAAAAGCTCTTAACTGCCGACTTAACAATTACGACAAAAAACCGCCTTTTTTTCGTAATACTTTATTCACCGGAATGACAAATCTTCGGCATTTGCTGGAGCAAGCTGGAATTTCGCCGATTTATCCGCATGAAACTGTCACAAAACGTTCAACGTTTTGCCGGTATTCTCCTTTCCCGCCATTAGCGTTGCATCCCTTTTTAAAAACGGATTGGGACGAGGAAGCAGTGTTCGTCTTTGGAAACCAACCGTGCTAGCAGGGAGAGATTAGTTTGACAATGACTTTGATTCAGAAACCTGCAAATGAAACCAATTTCATCATACCGTTAACGGCTGACGTTCTTTCGGGCAGGCTAACGAAACTGAAACATGCTTATGAGGGAAAAAAAGCGATTAAACCGCCGATTTCCTATGAATAACGATACGTACTTTCGTATGATTGGAAATGTCTTCATTTTGAGCCCAATAAGGATTGCCAGTTTCGTTAGCGCCTAGGTCCGCGCGGATCGCCTTCAAAATGGGGAATATTACTATCGCGCATGACAACTTCCATGAACTCGAATCCGCAGCCTTTATGGAGGCAATGCAGTGCACTCCCGCAACCATTTGCTTTGGGCACGATCCCATTCGCTCAGGCGGCGACAATTTGGGAACGCAAAAAAGGCCGCCCCAAAGCCACCAAAATGACTCTGGGACGACCTGCTATTTTCAGCTTCGCGCCTGATGATCCGCCAAACTATCGCAGCAATTTCAAAAATTCCCGCATAAATCCCGGCAAATCCGGCCAAGCATGGCCTGAAACAAGATTGCCGTCAAGATGAAGCGTTTCGGAAGTATAAGACGCTCCTATATTTTCAACGTCAAATTTGCATGCGCTATATGCCGTCATCGTGCGCCCTTCGAAATAACCTTTCCCCGGGAGGGCGCTAAATACTAAAGCCGCATGGCAAATCGCCCCGATCGGCTTGTTCGATTCCAGGAAATGTTCGAGAATGCGCGGAATATGCTCGTCGAGCCGAATATATTCCGGCGCCCGGCCTCCCGGAATGATCAGGCCCGCATAATCCGACGGTTCCACATCCGCGAATGCGAGATGCGATTCCAGCCTGTACCCCTGTTTTTCCGTATAAGTATCCCATCCCTCGAAATCATGCACCACCGTTTGCAGCAATTTTTTCTTGGGCGAGGCGATGACGGCTTCGTATCCTTCCTCCAATACGCGAAAATAAGGATAATACACTTCAAGAGCTTCTACGGCGTCTCCAGTAATGATGAGCACTTTTTTGGACATGGAATCAACTCCAATTCATTTTTTTAGGCTTTGCCCTGCATTTATTGTCAACCAACGGATAACCGCTGTAAAGAGGTGGAAAATGCGGAAATTTGTCGTACGAAAAATATTTTTTTTCGCGGTAGGAAAAAACGATTCCGCATCGAAATTAGGGAATGTAAACCAAAATGTTCAGGAGGGAATTATGAAGAAAAAAGCTTTCATCATCGCATCGCTAGCTTGTTTTGCGGCGGTTGCCTTCTCCGCCGGCGTCTTTGCGGCGCAAGACATCAAACTGATCGTGAACGGCAAGACCGCCAAAGCCGATGTGAAAACGATCGACGGTTCGACCTACGTTCCGCTGCGGGCCGTTTCGGAAATGTTAGGCGCCAAAGTCGATTACGATCCGAAGACCAAAACGGTTACGATTACGGGAGCCGCCGGCGCCGGAGAGAAGGAGAACGCAAACGAGAAGGCCGGAACGTCATTGCGCAATGCCGCGCCGATCGGTACGACGGTTTCCTTTTCCGATTCGGGCATATACGAATATGAAGGAACGTTAACCGTGAATGAAGTCATCCGGGGCGAAGAAGCGTGGAAGCTCGTTTCGCAAAACGAGTTCAATAAAGAGCCGAAGGAAGGCTACGAGTATTTGCTGGCAAAAGTAACCTTCGGCGTGACGAAGAACAAGAAAAACGCTGACGAACAAATTGTGATTAACCCTGCCAGGTTCGATCTGCTCTCGGGAGACGGCAAGGTATACGACCGTACTTCCGTGGCCGATCCGGAACCGGGCATCGCCTCGAAATTGTATGCCGGCGCGTCGCATACCGGTTGGGTCGGATTTCATGTGAAAAAGGACGATCCGAATCCGATCATCGCGTACGCCAGATCCCTGGACGGAACGGGCGGAGCCTGGTTGAGAACGTCTAAGTAAGGCAACAAGGGTTCCTCTCCGACTTTACAGAGAGCTTTTGCTTTTCATGGCATATAAAACCGCTGGAGAACACCCCTCCTGCGGTTTTATTATTCTTTGGCGGGCGAAGGGCGCATAAGAGTCGGCATAAAAGTCAGCATGCGGCATGGCGAAGAGCGTATCCCATTCGTCATAGCTCCGAAGTTTGGAGTTAATTGGTAATTCTATCGATTATATGTCACCGGCGTTGCATCGAGAAATTGCTATTCGGACCGTACGGCCGTTATTTCGCGTCAAAATCGCTTATTCACGGTTTAGGCGGACATTGGTTCCGCTATCCGTTCGACGGAGGGCTTATTTTTACGCTTTTGCCGCGAATAGAGGATCGTATGTCCGCGAACTGTCCGAAATTGGGCGTTTTGTCACAATCAGCGTCTTCTGTGTCCGCGAACTTGGGAGCGAGGCGGTAGAACCAATGTGAAGGAATAGTACGGTAATCCGCACAGCTGTTTCAATATTGCTGAAAAAAGTTAATGCAACGCCAGTGATGATTCTGCAAAGGTATACGAAAAATCGTACTAATCGAGCGGCGCACACTGCGAATCCGTCGATTTAGTTCGAAATTTCATACACAATGAGCGATTTCACCCCTATTCCCACAAAGGTATACGAAAAATCGTACTAAGCGAGCGGCGCACGCTGCGAATCCGTCAATTTAGTTCGAAATTTCATACACAATGAGCGATTTCCCCCTATTCCCTACTATATGTACTCTTTAACGGCGAAAACTACCGCTAATTTTTGAGAATCAACTTTTTGGCAAGTCCGCTCGAAAGCAGTTCCGCAAAATACCGTTAGTTTTCATTTTTTGCCCCGTGAGAACAAGATTACTCCAGAATTTACCGCTAAATAAAAAACGCCTGACGGCGTCCTTGCAGCTTACTCGAACCGAAACGATCGAAATAGGAATGGATTCCTCGAAAAAAGCAAGACGCCCGCCGAAGGGTTTCGCCGCGAACGGACATCTTGCGATCAAGCTATTTCAATTTCGTGAACATCCCGTTCCCTGAGCCGACGTATACATCATTGCCAAGCTTCGTAACATAACCTTCGACCGCCGGCTTCTCGCGCAGATCGGGATAACCGAACCGCTGGCCGGCCACGCGATTCAGCGCCGTTCCATCCTTGGCGCGCAGCGTATATAGATGCTTCCATCCCTGCACTAGGAGCTCGTCGCCGCGCAGAATCATGCGCGGACCGCCGTCAGTCAGGGGAGATTGCCAAATCGTCCGTCCCGTAGCCAGTTGCAGCGCCGCAGGATGTCCGTCGAGCGCAAGGTACAGCGCATCTTCTTTTACAATGGCGCCTGCGCCCCTTCCTTCCCGTTCCCATACGATTTCGGAATTGACGGTATCGTACAATGCCGTTGTGAATGTTTCATTCGGCCACTCTCGCGAACCGGTAATAAGTAAGAAATACCGTTCGTTTGCTTGTTCTACGCTCTGTTCCCCGATGAAAGGGAGACGATGCGTCACTTTACCCGTTTTCGTATCGATTCGCAACAGTTCGTCCTTTGCGGGAAGCCAACGTTCCGCCGGAGCAGGCGAGCCTAGATCCCTTTCGTCGACGGAATAAGGAAAACTTTCATAGAGGCCCGATTTGAACCTGGACATGTCGATGTTTTCAGGGAGTTCCCATCTTTTCTTCCCGGTTCGCGAATCGTATGCGGACAGGCGATTTTTCGAAGCGATCAATACGTTATCGCGCGACTGCCGATCCAGGATCAGGCTCTCGCTGTCCGCGAGCGTTTTGGTCCATAGCGACTTGCCGGTCGACTCGTCAAACGCGGTCAGTTTCCCGCTCCTCTTGCCTTCCCAATCGCTCTTCTGCATGACGATTACCCCATTCGCTTTCGAAAACTCAAGACGGTAATTCTCGTATTCCTTGCTATTGCGATTGAATCTCTTGCTCCATACCGTCTTGCCGGTGTTTGCGCTGATATACCGCAGCGAGGGCGAGTCGCCGTATGCGGTGTAAACGGCTACGTTCCGGCGGTCTTCGGAAATAAAATAGGCGAGTTCCTCGTTTTTGACATCGATCGTCCACCGCTTGCCCCCGGTCGCCGCGTCAACACCATACAGCTTTTTATCGTAATGCATGCCGCTGTATCCGCCGTCGTCCGCCAATACAAGGAGCGTTGAGCCAGCTTTGCCGACAAGGAAATTGTAGGCGAGTTCGCTTTGAAACTTCCACGCTTCCTCTTTCCGTACGGATCGTACGAACGGTTCCTTTCTTAATATATGGGAAAGGCGGCCGCTTTCTCCATCCATCTCAACTACGCTCAAATACCCGGTCTCGCCTTCCGGATAGGCAAACTCAATCCCGCGAACGGTTTTATCCTTCGACCAGGTCACGGCCATTTGCCAAGCATCGGTTTCGTATCTCCAAACGTCCAACGTTTGCAACGGTTCTCCCGTCATATTGACGGCTTCGGACGATTCCCGGAAGGACGGTTCGCCGAAAATTTGCTTGAACTTCGATGCCGCATCGCCGGGCCGAATATTGGCGTTTACGGCAGCTTTCGTAAAACTGAGCGATCGAGCATCCGATTTTACAGGCTCGACGTCCCGTTCCCGAATCCACCCTGCCCGCGGCGCCCGCTCATTTTCCGCCTGTTCCTGGTACAGATATACTTTCAACCAGTCTTTGTAACGCGCTATCGCCTGCACTCTTTGTCCGATTTCCGCGACGCCGCGTTCCACCGAATCATTCGGGTACAGGGCTAAGGACGTTGTCGCCTTCATGGCGAAATCTTGCGGCAGCATACCGCTCATTTCCTCCGTCTCCGGCGTCAAATACCAGATCGGGATCCAGCCGAAGTCGCTTTCGAAATCGATGAGGGCGTAATGTTCGGTAAGCGCGGTTACCAAAAACGTTTGCTCCGGTTTCGGATAGAACAACGCCTCCCGTTCCGCCGCGCGCGGCAAAGCGTAAGCTGCATCGGTTCCGGAGGGCAAGCGGTAAGTTTGGCCGATTTCGATTCCGTAACGCTCGGCCAACCTATTAGCCGCGGAATCGCCGGGCGGAATGTCCGCTGTGCCGGAATAAGAGGAGACAACTCGGCCGTCCTTAAGGGCATACGCAATATACTGCGATACTTTGTCATGATCCCATTCGACGATAAGCTGCTCGCGAACCGCGCCGCTGCGCAGTCCGTCGAAATCGACGTCCACCGTATATCCGTTCCTGTCAGCAAGGGGCGTAAACTGGTACGAGGAATCGGCAACATCGTACCGCCAATACTCCCGCGTGATCAACTCCCCGCCCTCATAACGGGATTTTTGGAATTCATAGTCGGGCGATTCCAGCACTCGCACCAATTGTTCTTTGCTCATGCCGATTTGAATTTGCCGCGTGTCCGGCAAACCGGATGACCGGTCGCCCTTCGGGGCAAGCGATCCCTTCTCCTTCAACTGTTCGGTCGATACTTCCACGAGATTTGCAGACGTCGGGCCGCCGGCTTCGAAAGGCTTCCGCGAAGAATCGCCTCCGTCTTTCGCCGCCGCGCAGCCCGCTGCCAACGCGAGCACCGCCGCAAAATATATGGATTTCACCCATCTCGTTTTCATGTCATTCTCTCCGTCTTTCATTGTATATTTTTTTCATTCGTTTCTAATTATATGACGAGAGTGGAGAATGGATTGTTACGCTTCCTTCCGAACTTTCTTTTCCGGATCCAGCGCTGAAATGAGCCGCCGCTTGCATTACGATTGATCAGCCTTCACAATCCGGTCCAATACCGTCTGGCCCTCCGCCTGAATCCTGTCCAGCGCCTCGTCCAAAGTCGTCTCTTTGGCTTGCACCCGCTGAATTTCCCGTTTCGTCAGTTCCTCAAAGAGCGGATAAAATTCATTGGGGATATCGCTTTCGCGGCCGTTACTCACGGTCTTGGGTTTAAGCGCATAGAAGGCCTCCAGTCCGTTCTCCGCATATTCTTCTTTGTAAGAACCCATTCTGGAGAGCAGGTTACCGTTCATCGTTCGTGATTTGATCTTAGCATATTCGACCCCGTTGACATATTTAATAAACTCCCAAGCGGCATCCGAATTCGGCGAACCGGCCCGAATCGCAAATATTTCCTGCAACTGAATATCTCTTGACGAATCCGGCTCGAACGGGTCTACCGGACCTGCCGCAATCCCCAGTTGAAAAGGTTTAAAAGCCTTGATTCGTTCTTTTACCTGCTTTATATTTTGAAGCAAATAAGAATCGTCCACGGTCATCGCCATCCGTCCCATCAAAAACGGCTTATGCAGATAATACTCCTCTAAAGAACCGCCCCAAAAATCCTCTTTCGGGCTGTAAATTGCCCCGGAATTCGCCGCTTCCAAAGCCATCTTCCAAACGTTTCTCCATGAATCGGTGTTTGCCGTCACTTTCAACGTACCGGGATTGACAGTGGTCAGTCCTTGGGTATAAGCGATACTGCTTGCTAAAGTATCTAGAAGACGATCGGAGGTCACGGAACCTTGCAGTCCGAACCCGTACACCCGCTCCTTCTCGTCGCCATCCGCCGGAAAACGCCGCGCCAATTCGAGTATTTCCTGCCAGGTCATTTTGTCATGCGGCAATTCGACTCCATACTTGGCGAACAAATCCGCGTTATAGAACAGCGCGTTGCCGTAAAACCTCGGACTGAGCCCGTACAGTTTGCCACCGCCCTTTTCTTTCAACAAATCGATGATGGTAGGATAAATGCCGTCGATGTCGTAGTTTTCTTTGCGAATGAAAGAATCCAGTTCCAACAGCATCCCGTCCGCGGCATATAGTTCGTATTGCTCCGCGCTGAGCAGCACAACATCCGGCTGCTCCTTATTGATAAAGTTGGTCTCCGCCTTGATGCCGTCTTTTTCCGATTCATAATCAATACCGCGATAGTCTACGACTTGCACTTCAATATTGGGGTATTTCGTAGAGAATAAATCGCCGTATTCCTGATAAAAATAGTCCTCGCTATAATACATAATTTTGAGACGCCGAGGCTCAGCGGACTTTTCCGGCTTGACGAGCGTACATCCCCCAAGCGCAATACAAAGCGCGATAACGAACATCTTATATATTTGTTTGACTCTCATTGCGACCTCCAAAGGCTGAAGTGAGGAAGAACGTTTTTTACCGAAAAACTATATTGCCGCCGGCAATGTGAAAGCCGTATGTATCGATGAATTTCACCAGCTCTTGATCGCTTATTGACACTATCTTCTCGATTTGGTTGCTGCCGTTTCTGATCACTTGCACGTCAACCGCGCCTCTTGCGTCGAAATAAAGAGTATCGGTTTCCCTTTTCGCAGCCGCATTCCCGTCAATCAATAACCTGATCGCTTTGTTGTCCCATAAATAGCGCTGTGTCTTTGGATCGTACTCGATTCCGTAATCCGTATAGACGTCTAACGATTCATCGCTTGCACCCGGGCCGTCGCCCTGCTCGAATGCAAACGTATAGTTGGAGCCGACAGTCGCTTGAACGTCGTCTGCCGTACCTGGCGTAAATACCGTAACGGCAGTCGCCTGCATGTCTTCTGCAGTGCCGGCCGCGAAGACCGAAACGGCTCCCAGGGTCAACGCCACGGACAAAACGATCGTTGCGACCGATGCTTTTCTAAATTTCATAATGGATACGATTCTTTCTTGGACGGCATTTTTACCGAATCCGTTATACAATGGGGCAAACTTTGAATTCCGCTCCGCCACAGCGATCAAAGACAATGCATAATCCGCCTTCTTGTCATCGCCGAGCTTCTGTAACACCTTTTCGTCGCAGGCCAGTTCCAAATCTCTGTTCAAGAGCATATACAAGAGCCAGACTAGCGGATTGAACCAATGGATACAAAGCGCCAGTGCCGATACGGTCTTCCATACCACATCGAAATGCTTGATATGCGTCAATTCGTGAGTAAGAACCTGTTTCAATAGCCCCTCATCGCTTAGATCCAACGCCTTCGGCAAAATAATTCTCGGTTTCAACAAGCCGCAGGCGATCGGGGTCGCGATTCGATCGGAAACCAGTATTCGGATGGGGCGAACGGTTTTATGTCCGCGCAGCCACTCCTCTATGAAGGGATGATGCCGAAGCGGCAAAGCCGTTCGAATCTCCCTGTAGCTTCTATAAAAAGCGGCTATACAATAAACGGACAGCAGTATCGTTCCCGCAAGCCAAACGACAACGATCGGAGCGATGAATTCGCTTCGATCCGACGTAGCGGTACCACCTGCGTATGAATGGGCCAAACCGGGAACGCCTTCCATAGATTGCCCGTTGGCGAGAGTTGAGATATCGGCAGCCGGAGAAGGAAGAAACGATGCTGCGCTGCCGATCCAATCGGATACGGTCCATAGGGGTAATGCGGGTATCGGAATGGAAACAGGAAGGATCAGCCGACATACCGCAATGCCCCATAGGATCACAAATGTTGTTTTGGGCAGCTTATCGATCGCAAGCGCTCTTACTATTGCAATGAAGGCTATCAAGGCTCCTGCCGAAATGCTCATTTGGAGAATCATCATCACAAATCCCTCACTTTAGGCGCTCAACAATTTGCTTTAACTTGTCGATCTCCGCTTTAGTCAAATTTTTCTCGTTAATAAAGGAAGAAAAGAACAGCTCGGCAGAACCGTCGAACATTTTGTTGATCAAACCCATCGTTTCCTGTTCCTGTACTTGCTCCTTGGACACTAGCGCCTTGCATACGAAATTCGGCTCCACTCGTTCGATTGCATTTTTTTCGATTAGTTTTTTAATCACCGTATAAGTCGTATTTCGATTCCAGCCCGTTTCTTCTTTCAAAAGCTTGGCAAGCTGCCCGGCCGACAAATCCCCCTCTCTCCATAATGCTTCCATCACTTTTAATTCCGAATCAAACAATTTAATTTCCATGTTATTCTCTCCTTGCGTGACTATTGCAATAGTTATCATGCATCAATACTATCGCAGTAGTCACACCTTGTCAATGACGATTATAGTAGTTAATCAAAAATTGGGGATTACCGAACCTAGAGTTGTGTCGAAAACAAAAAAAGCCGCCGATCTCCCGGGCTTACCTTTGCGGGTGATCGACGGCGCGAGGTTCGGACTTTTTATCGTTTCGTCCTGCAAGCTTGCCTATTCCATCGGCACTTCAATTTCTCCGTTCACAATCTTCTCTTTATATTCTTCGACTTGTTTCAGAACGTCCTCGGGCACGTTTTTCGAAGAGGTGTCGGCAATGCCGACCCCGTTCTCTTTCAGCCCCAGTTCGAGCGTAGTTCCGCCTTCGAACGTTCCGTCGATCAGCTCTTCGGAGACGCGGTATACGGCTTCATCCACCCGTTTCATCATGGACGTCAATGTAACGTCGTCGCCGTACTCCAAGGACTGGTCTCTATCTACGCCGATGACCCATACTCGCTTTCCTTGTTTCAACCGGTCCGACGCTTCGTTGAACACACCCGCGCCGGTGCCGCTCGAAGCGTGGAAGATAATATCGGCCCCCGCGTTATAAATGGTCGCCGCCGCCGCTTTGCCGAGATCCGGCTTATCGAACGCGCCGGTATAGTTGACGATAATTTCCGCGTCCGGATTGACCGCCTTCACTCCCGCTTTAAAACCGGCTTCGAATTTGGCGATAACCGGAATTTTCATTCCCCCGACGAAACCGACTTTGTCCGATTCGGTCATTAATCCCGCAATGACGCCGACAAGAAAGGATCCTTCATGCTCCTTGAACAAGACCGACTTCACATTCGGTTCGTCCACTTCATTATCCACAATGGCCAGCTTCGCGTTCGGGTTGTCCCGAGCCACCTTCTGAACCGCCTCCACCATGACGAATCCCGTCCCCCATGTCAGGTCGTAACCGTTCTTTACAAATTGGCTCAAATTCGGAACGAAATCGGCGTCGGTTTTACTCTGCAAATATTTAATATCCGCGCCTTTGTCTTTTTTGATCTGCTCCAAAGCTTCCCAAGCGGTTTGGCTGAACGCCTTGTCGTTCACCCCTCCGATATCCGTTACCAAGCCGATTCGGACCGATTGTTGACCCGCGTTCCCTTCGTTCTGTTCGGTACCGCCGGCGCTTTTGCCCGAATTGCAAGCGCTAACAATCATTGATACGAAAAGCATGAAAACGACCGACAACCAAGATAACCTTTTCAACAGAATTCCTCCCTTTAATCAATAATAGTTTAACAAATAAATGTTTGTTTATTAAACTTATGTTTATTTATAGCATATGCAAACCGAACTATCAATACTAAAAAAATGTTCCAAAACGAAGGAAGCGGAAATAAGAGGCAAGTTGCAAATAAAAAATTTACTATTGTTTTTACAACAAACATATGTTTATAATGATGTGAAAAAGGATGGTGACAAACATTGGACAAAGATAAGGACAAACAGATTTTAGATTACATCAGGCTGAATCCTTATATATCGCAACAGGAATTAGCGGATAAACTCGGTTTATCCCGTCCGGCGATCGCGGGGTATATTTCCAACCTGACCAAGAAAGGAGTGATTAAAGGGCGGGCGTACGTATTGCGCGAAGATACGGTCATCACTTGTATCGGCACGTCCAATTTCGACCGGAAAGCCTACAGCAAGCAAAAAATGATTACAGGCACGGCCAATCCGGTCGAATTCAGCGAATCATGCGGAGGCGTGGCGCGGAATGTCGCGGAAAATTTGGCCCGGCTCGGCCTTCACGCGACGTTGGTATCTTGCGTCGGCAACGACCGGGAAGGAGAGCTGCTCCTGGACGAAACGCGGCGCGCCGGCGTCGATGTCAGCCAAGTCAATGTGCTGCCGGACGAAAGAACCGGCACGTACACGACATTGCTGGACACGACGGGGGAAATGTTCATTGCCATCGCCAATTACAATGTATTGGACCGGTTAACGAGTTCGATGTTGGCGGAGCGCTGGTCGGCGGTCGCCTCCTCGCAAGCCGTCTTCCTCGATTCCAACGTATCGGCGGAGAGTCTCTCTTATGTCATCGAACGTTGCAGGGACGAGAATATCCCGCTCTATGTCGATCCGGTATCGCTGCCGGATGCGCAGAAGCTTCCGCAAAGGCTCGACGGCGTTCACTGCATATTTCCGAATCGCCACGAAGCCGGATTTTTGGCGGGCATGGTGATCGAGAGGGCGGAAGATTGCCGCATAGCCGCCCGCAAAATAAAAGACAAAGGAGTGCGCAACGTCATCATTACGATGGGCGACCAAGGATTGTTCTATTCTTCCGAGGAAGAGGAACGGTTCTTGCCCACTTTTTCAACCGAAGTCGTAGACGTTACGGGTGCGGGCGACGCCTTTACGGCAGGGTATTTATTCGGCATCGTCCGGGAGGAAAGCATGCATCGCGCCTGCCAATTAGGCCTGGCCGCTTCCTCAATCGCTTTGCAAAGCGATCAATCCGTTTCGCCCAAGCTGCAGCCGAATCTATTGTATTCCCTATTAAACGAACATAACGATGAGGAGGTCCTAACGCAATGAAATCTTATATAACGATATCCGAAGAAGTGCAATCGGCTCTGGAGCAAAAGCTTCCTGTCGTCGCCCTCGAAACGACGATTATCTCTTTCGGATTCCCGCATCCGTACAATATTCAAATGGCATTGGAGATGGAGGAAATTATTCGCCGGCATGGCGCCGTTCCCGCAACGATCGGCCTGAAGGAAGGGAAAATCAAGGTAGGCTTAAGTAAAGCGGAAATCGAGGAGTTCGCCACGGAAGGCTCGGTGTTGAAGGCGGGCCGGCGCGATTTCCCTTATGTGCTCGGGCAGAAGAAGTTGGGGGCCACCACCATTTCCGGCACGATGATCGCCGCCGGACTGGCAGGCATCCGAGTATTCGCCACGGGAGGATTGGGCGGCGTACATCGCCACGGCGAAGTGACATGGGACGTTTCCGTCGATTTGACCGAAATGTCGCTTACCAATGTCGCGGTCGTCAGTTCCGGCGCCAAAGCGATTCTCGACCTGGGCCGGACATTGGAAGTGTTGGAGACGTTAGGCGTGCCGGTCGTCGGATACCAATCGGATTATTTCGCCTCGTTCTATTCCCGCCAAAGCGGATTGAAAGCCAATTTCCGGCTGGACACCCCGGAGGAAGTCGCGGCGATGATGGACGCGAAATGGAGTATCGGCCTGAACGGCGGAATTCTTGTCGCGAACCCCGTACCGGAGCAGGACGAAATTCCGTTCGCCGAAATCGACGAAATTATTAAGCAAGCGGTGGAAGAAGCGAACGCCGAAGGCATCGCCGGGAAAGAAGTGACGCCGTATCTGCTGAAGCGCATCAATCATCATACGAAAGGCCGGAGTCTGGAGACGAATATTGCGCTGGTTAGAGAAAATGCAAAAGTAGGCGCGCAAATCGCCGTCGCCTATCAACATCTGCAAAACAACAGGTAGGTGAGATGACAATGGCGCCAAATGCCGCAGTGGAGTTGAAAAAGATTACAAAACGTTTCCCCGGCATCGTCGCGAACGATTCGATCGATTTCAAGCTGGAGAAGGGAAGCGTTCACGCCTTGCTCGGCGAGAACGGAGCGGGCAAATCCACGCTAATGAATATTCTCTTCGGACTGTATCAACCGGACGAAGGCAGCATTGAGATCGATGGAAAAGAAGTCGCCATCAACGGGCCAAACGAAGCGATCGGGTACGGAATCGGGATGGTGCACCAGCATTTCAAGCTCGTCAGCCCTTTTACGGTCGCCGAGAATATTATTCTCGGCATGGAGCCGAAGCGCGGCGGGCGCATCGATACCCGTTCGGCCGTCCGTAAAGTGCAGGCCTTGTCGGAACAATACGGATTGCATGTCGATCCCCAAGCGAAAATCGCGGAAATATCGGTTGGCATGCAGCAAAGAGTGGAGATTTTGAAAACGCTTTACCGCGGCGCGAACATTCTTATTTTCGACGAACCGACGGCGGTTCTTACCCCGCAAGAAATTTCCGAACTGCTGGACATTATGAAACGTTTGGTTGCCGAAGGCAAATCGATTATATTGATTACCCATAAATTGAAGGAAATTATGCAAATCGCCGACACGGTGACCGTTATCAGGCGCGGCAAAGCAATCGATACTTGCCCCGTATCCGGGACGAACCCGGATGAGCTCGCCGAGAAAATGGTCGGGCGAAGCGTCAATTTCAGCGTGGAGAAACAGCCTGCAAAGCCCGGCCCGGTCGTCCTGAAAGTCGACAAGCTTGTCAGCCGCAATAAGGACGGCGTCCAAGCGCTGAATGAAATCTCCTTCGAGATTCGGGCGGGCGAAATTGTCGGAATCGCCGGGGTCGACGGCAATGGACAGACGGAACTGATCGAAGCGATATCCGGGCTAAGAAAAGCCGATAGCGGGAGCATTCGCCTGAACGGCCAAGAACTGACTTCCTTAACGCCGCGCCAAATATCGGAAGCGGGGCTGTCGCATATTCCGGAGGATCGCCATAAGCACGGTCTTGTGTTGGATTTTACGATGAGTGAAAATATGGTGCTGCAAACGTATTTTCATCCCGAATTCCAAAAACGGGGGCTGCTCAATTATAAAGCGATCGACCGCAAGGCGGAGACGTTAATTGCCGAATTCGACGTTAGAACGCCTGACATCCACACTCCCGCCCGCGCACTGTCCGGAGGCAATCAGCAGAAGGCGATTATTGCCAGAGAGATCGACAAAAATCCGGATCTGCTCATCGCCGCTCAGCCGATTCGAGGCTTGGATATCGGGGCGATCGAATTTGTGCATAAACAGCTGATCGCTCATCGCGACCGCGGAAAAGCCGTGCTTCTCGTGTCCTTCGAGCTGGACGAAATTCTGAACGTGGCGGACCGGATTGCGGTCATTTACGAAGGTCGAATCATAGGCGAGGTATATCCGCATGAAACGAATCATCAGGAACTGGGCCTGATGATGGCGGGAAGCGATAAACGTTCAAAATCGAGGTGATACGATGCGCAAATTGGCGACATGGTTGCAAGGAGACTCGCTTATTATTTCATTCGTTTCTATTTTTCTAGGTTTGCTCTGCGGCGCGGTCATTATGCTGATGGGCGGATACAATCCGATCGTCGCCTATTCTTACCTGTTCGCCAAAGTGTTCGGCAATATGTATGATTTGGGCGAAACTTTGCGGCAGATCAGCCCGCTTATTCTTACCGGTCTGGCCGTCGCCTTCGCGTTCCGGTCCGGACTGTTCAATGTAGGCGGCGAAGGGCAATTTATTATGGGCATGACGGGGGCAACGATCGTAGGAATCAAGCTGTCGCTTCCATGGTTCATCCACGCTCCCCTTGCCGTAATCGCCGGAGCGCTGTTCGGCGGCCTGTGGGCGGCCATTGCCGGGTTTTTTAAAGCGAAGCGCGGGGTTAACGAAGTCATTACGACGATCATGTTGAACTGGATCGCCATGTTCCTTGCCAACTATTTGATCGGAGCGTTCCTAATCGAAGCAGGCCAGCAACGTTCGCAAACGATCCATGACTCCGCATCCGTTACGATCGCCCCTCTGCTCCCTTTGTTCGATAACGCGCGCATCCACTGGGGCATGCTGCTGTCGTTCGGATGCGTCCTGATCTATTACTTGGTGATGTGGAAAATGAAGCAAGGCTACGAATTTCGGGCGATCGGCCATAATGCCGAAGCAGCCAAATATGCCGGCATGAATATTAGCAAAAGCATCGTGAGCGCTATGTTCCTTAGCGGCATGTTCGCCGGTTTGGCGGGAGCGTTCGAGGTTCTCGGCGTATTTCATTATCAGCCCGTCGCGACCGCCTTCCCCGGTTACGGCATTGACGGCATCGCGGTAGCGCTGCTCGGCATGAGCAATCCGATTGGCGTCGTCCTCGCCGCCTTCCTGCTCGGATCGCTCACGTACGGAGCGGCGGGGATGAGTTTCGGAACGGATGCGCCTCCTGAAATTATTCGCGTCGTGATCGGTTCGATTATTTTCTTCGTCGCTACGCAAGGCATGATACGTTTCGTTCTGAAACGGTTTTATCCAAAAGGTACCGGGAAGAAGGTGATGTAAGATGGATGCAATGGACGTCATCGGTAACATTATCAACATTACCCTTGTATACGCCACCGCGTTAATCTTTACTTCCATGGGCGGAATCGTTTCCGAGAAATCCGGAGTCATCAATATCGGTTTGGAAGGACTTATGACGATCGGGGCTTTTACCGCGGCGATAACCGCCTTTTATATGCAAACAAAGCTCGGAATGGGGGCGAGTTCCCTCTGGATCGGCATGATCGCCGCCATGATCGCTTCCGCGGCATTCTCGTGCATCCATGCGGTCGCCTCCGTTTCATTCAAGGCGAATCAAATCGTTAGCGGCGTGGTCGTAAACTTTTTGGCGGCGGGATTGGCCGTCTATTTGGTCAAGCTGTTGTTCGACGGATCGGGAACGACAGACACATTGAAGGTGGTATTCGGCAAAATCGAAATTCCTTTCCTTTCCTCGCTCCCGATTATCGGAAACGGAATATTCGTCGCCTATCCGACCACTTTTCTGGCACTCATTCTTGTCGTTGCAATCTATTACGTATTGTTTAAAACTCCGTTCGGTCTGCGCTTGCGGGCCGTCGGCGAGCACCCCAGCGCGGCGGATACCGTCGGCGTCAAAGTGTCTCGTATGCGGTATATGGCCGTCATGTTAAGCGGCGCTCTGGCGGGACTCGGAGGAGCGACGATCGTGTTGACGACGACCAGCAATTTCTCCCATAATACGATTACCGGGCAAGGATATATTGCGCTCGCGGCCATGATTTTCGGCAAGTGGAATCCGTTCGGAGCGTTGGTGGCTACGCTGTTCTTCGGATTTTCGCAGGCGCTCGGGAATATTGTGCAGTTGTATCCGTGGGCGAACGATATCCCGCGGGAGTTTATCTATATGCTTCCTTATATTTTAACGATTCTCATCTTGGTCGGGGCGATCGGCCGCGCTTATCCGCCCGCTGCGCTCGGCGAGCCTTACGACCCGAACAAACGTTAAGTTAGCGGCGCTGCCTGGAGATCGCAATTCTCTGGGCAGTTTTTATAGCGGACAGTGGATCCCTTATTTGGCGAAAAAGCCCCTTTTTCCGCATGCTGGAGGACAGAGCTTCCGTTATCTGTGACAAATCGTCTTTTCGGGCCTGTTCCGGGTCAAATTGCGGATCGTGTGTCCGCCAATCATCGAAAAAACGCTCATCTAGCCAATTTAACGGAAGCTGTATCCGCCAAATCGCTTACCGCAGTCGCTTTCCCGTTTCTCGCGATCAAGCGGCTTAGAACAAACAAAAATCGCCCCCTGGCCATCATGCGGCCAAGGGACGATATGCTAGACGAGACTTATACGGCTCGCCGTACGCGCCCTTCCGTCTTACGATTCGCTTCGCTCGTTCTCTCGATCTCGATTCATCCGTTCGTGCACCAGCCCCATCGCCGTGCCGATGACGTAAATATGAACGCTGCCGACCAGAAATCCGAGGCCGACCATCAGGCCCGTATTTTGATCGCTGAAATGATATAAATTGAACAGGCATAGCAGCAAGCCTATGCCGAATACGACCCAAGCCATCCAAGTCATCGCTTTGACCAAACTCCGGGCGCTTCCTTCATTGCCGCCTTTCACTCCGCTTACGGATACTGTCTTTGTCGTCATCTCGAACACTCCCGTACTGTTGTAAGTGCTTACTTATCTATACTATACCACATGTATCCGAATTTGTTCATACAATTTTCGAAATTTGATCAAAAAACGGTCAAAATTATACGCAGGCATTAGTCTAATCATGTTTCCGGAATGGGCCCGCATGGAATCGATCGAAAAAATTTTACGCCCCCCGCATCGAATCGAACCGCTTCATTGTCTAATATAATAGAGACTATACGAGGAGGAATACGAATGGAACAGCATACGGAAGCGGATCTTCAAAATTTGGAACAAGAAGCGTGGAATTTAAAAAAGAGATTTCTAGAGACGGTTGCGCCTTATCGGTCGGATCTGTGGAGGTATTGCCGCAAATTAACCGGTTCGCCATGGGATGCGGAAGATTTGGTTCAAGAAACGCTGCTCAAAGCGTTGGCCTCGTTAGGTCAGATTTGGCAGCCGGTATTTCCGAAGAGCTATCTGTTTCGCATCGCGACAAATACGTGGATCAATCAGTGCCGCAGAGACAACCGATTCGAGTTGTCATCCTATGATGAAGAATGGGATGATTCCAATCGCTCCGGACATATATCGGATTTTGAAGTTTACGAATCGATCGAGTTATTGGTACATAGATTGTCCCCCAAACAAGCCGCGGCTATTTTATTGGCGGAGGTGTTTCATTTTACCGCTAAGGAAACGGCGGATATGCTTGCAACGACGGAAGGAGCGATGAAATCCTTGCTGCACCGGGCAAGAAAAAACTTGCGATCCATGCAAACAAACGATGAAAAGAACAGGGAAAGCCGAAGCGTCTTGGAAAGAGAATATCCGATGCCGGACCGGAAAGTAATCGATTCGATTATCGACGCGTTCCATAAGCGCGATCCGGAAGCGATGGCCGCACTATTCAGCGAATACGCCTATAACGATATCGTTCACGTCGGACAGGAATTCGGCAGGGAAACGATCAAGAAATACTCCGTCCGCGATACGTTTTTGCATTGGTCCGGAGCATTAAAGGCTTTCTTTCGGATGCTATGGGATCGCCCGGTTGTGATCGTCTTGATCGATACGAACCAAGGGTGGCAGTTAAAGAGCGTAATTTATTTGGAAACGCTAGACTGCTCTATCGTTTATAAAAAGGAATATTATTTCTGCGAAGATTTATTGCTGGAAGCGGCCAAAGAATTGGATGTTAAGCTTCACGAGAGAGGCTGGTGAAGAAATTTCGTCAACAGGATCGCCATGTACCGTTTTTATTTTATATAAACATATGTTTATAATGAAATGAAAGGGATGGTGACCTCGATGGAAAAAAACAAGGAGCAACAAATTTTGCACTATATCAGGCTGAATCCGTACATATCGCAGCAGGAGCTGGCCGATAAAGTCGGTTTGTCCCGTCCGGCGATCGCAGGATACATTTCCAATCTGACGAAAAAAGGTGTCATCAAGGGGCGTGCATATATTTTGCATGAAGATGCGATCATTACATGCATCGGCACATCCAACTTCGACCGCAAAGCCTACAGCAGACAAAAAATTATAACCGGTACGGCCAATCCGGTGCATTTCAGCGAATCATGCGGAGGCGTGGCGCGGAATGTCGCCGAAAATTTGGCGCGGCTCGGACTTCATGCGACGCTCGTGTCCTGTGTCGGCAACGATAAGGAAGGAACGCTTCTATTGGAGGAGACGCGGCGGGCCGGCGTCGATGTCAGCCAGGTGAGCGTCATGCCGGACGAGCGGACGGGCACTTATACGACATTGCTGGACGCGACGGGAGAAATGTTCATCGCCATGGCCAATTACGATATTTTGGATCGGTTGACGAGCGCCGTGCTGGCCGAACGCTGGTCGCTGATCGCATCCTCCCAAGCCGTCTTCCTCGATTCCAACGTATCCGCGGAATGCCTGGCTTACGTTATTGAACGTTGCCGGGACGAGAATATTCCGCTCTATGTGGACCCGGTTTCGTTGCCGGATGCGCAGAAGCTTCCGGAGAGGCTGGATGGCGTTCATTGCATATTCCCGAATCGCCGCGAAGCCGGATTGCTTGCCGGCATGAACGTCGAAACGGCGGACGACTGCCGCGCCGCCGCACGCATCATCAAAGAAAAAGGCGCCCGCAATGTGATCATTACGATGGGCGCCGAAGGGTTGTTCTATTCGTCCGAAGAAGAAGAGCGGACATTGCCGTCCATGTCGACCGAGATCGTGGACGTGACGGGCGCGGGCGACGCTTTCTCCGCCGGTTATTTATTCGGAATCGTCCGGGGCGAAACGATGCAGCAAGCGTGCCGACTAGGCCTTGCGGCTTCCTCGATCGCCCTGCAAAGCGACCAATCCGTGTCGCCTAAGCTGCATTCCGATTTGCTTGATGCTATCGTTTCGCAGGCCGGCCCCAAATAAGCGGCGCCCCTCCCGAATCCGATCGGGAAGGGCGCTTCCTATTCTATTACGCGAATTGCTCCTGCAGTAAAGAAAGCACTTCCTCTTGGCCGGCGCATTGCAAGGCGGATGCGGCCATTTGCTCGCAAGTCCCGCTATCCAGCGAAGCCGCCTTTTCTCTAATGCCGAGTATAGAAGAAGCCGACATGCTGATCGAATCGACTCCCAGGCCGATCAGAAGCGGAAGAGCGGACGCTTCGCTGCCCCATTCGCCGCATAGGGAAACGGTAATGCCATGGCGATGTGCTTGCTCCGCAATATAGGCGATCTGGCGCAGAACGGCCGGATGATACGGTTGGTAAAGATGCGATACCGATTCGTTCATGCGGTCGCAAGCCATCGTATATTGCACCAGATCGTTCGTGCCGATACTGACAAAGTCCACCATCGCGCCGAGTTGGTCCATCAGCAGGGCGGCAGCCGGCGTTTCCGCCATGATGCCGACTTTCATATGCAGGTCGTAAGGGATTCCTTCTCGGTCAAGCTCCTCTCTCGCCTGCTGCAAAAGCTGCCGCGTTTGCCGGATTTCTTCGGCCGCGCAGACCATCGGCAGCATAAGCCGCACTTGCCCGTAATGGCTCGCGCGCATAATGGCCCGCAGCTGCGCTAGGAACAACTGTGGCTGGTCCAGACAAAGCCGTATCGCTCGATAGCCGAGAAACGGATTCAGTTCTTTCGGCACTTGGAGATAAGGCAAATCTTTATCGCCGCCGATATCCAAGGTGCGGATCGTGACCGGCTTTCCGGCCATCGTCTCCGCGGCTTTGGCATAGGCGGCAAATTGCTCCTCTTCCGACGGCAAATCGTCGCGATGCATAAAGATAAATTCCGAGCGGAACAGGCCGATCCCTTCGGCTCCTTGCCGCAACGCCGCCGCCGCTTCGTCCGGATGGCCGATATTGGCCTGCAGAACGATGCTCTTGCCGTCGGCCGTAACCGTCGGCTTATCCTTCCAGCGGGCTAACCGGCTGCCGGCTTCCTCCAACGCGCGCCGTTTCTCCTCGTATTCGCTCAGCAATTCCGGGGCGGGATCGATATGAACGATTCCGGCGCTGCCGTCCACGATGAGCGTCTGTCCCGATTGAATCCGATCCCGCAGTTCGCCGGCGCCTACGACGGCGGGAATGCCGAGCGTTCGGGCAAGGATCGACGAATGGGACGTTCGCCCCCCCGTCTCCGTCACCCATGCCAGCACCGTGTCCGGATTCGCTCCGACGGTGAGCGAAGGCGGCAAGTCGCGCGCCACCCATATGACGGGGCCGTTCGTTCGCTCGACGCCATCGCTATCGCCGCCTTGCAGCTCCGTCAACAGCCGATTGCCGAGATCGCGCACATCGCTCGCCCTTTCCCGCATATATGCATTGTCCATTGACTCGAACATGCCGATCAATTCGTCCACTTTCCTCTTCGCCGCATCGGCTGCGGACGCGCTTTCTTCGTCGATGATGCGCAGCATGCCCTCAATCCAGGAGCGATCCTTCGTCATTAGAATTTGGCCTTTAATCATTTTGGCGGTGTCGTCGCCAAGCTTGGCCTGCGCCTGAGCATAGATCGTTTCCAATTGCTGCCGCACCTGCTCGAACGCTTGCAATAGCCTCGCTCTTTCTTGTTCCGGCTCTCCCGCCGCGATGGCAGGCGCCGCCTCATCGTCTTCCCAGTATGAGCGGGGAAGTACCCAAGCCGTACCGATCGCAACGCCTTCCGCCGCCGCAATGCCGCGAATCGTATTCATGCGTCCTCCTCCATTTCGCCGAGAACCCGCTCCAAAGCGGCCAATGCCTCTTCCTCATCCGGTCCTTCCGCTTCAATCACGATCTCCTCGCCGCATGCGATTGCCAGCGAAATGACGCCGACCATACTTTTGGCATCAACCGAAATACCGTCTTTCACGAGTGAAATCTTGCTGGCAAAAGCGGAGGCACAATCGACGAATTCCGTTGCCGGACGCATATGCAACCCGTTCGCGTTTCGGATCGTAGTTCGTTTCTCCACCATGTTTCTCCCCACCTTTATTTCTCAATATCGTCATTCACATTATTGTTTCAGTTCCGCGCCTTTGTTCCGGCCGTTGCGAACGATGCCCCATACAATGAGCGCAACGATAACGGCAGGAACGACAATCGGCAGCAAATGAAGCGAATGGAGCAGCTTCACGCCCGATAGCACGATCAGCGCGTCGGACACGAGCAGAGCGATCCCCGTTACGCCATACGCCTCCAAACCGTACATCGGGAAGAATAACGCTACCGGAATCGTTAACACCAGGCCGTATATCAAACCGGAAATCATCGCTCCCCGTCTGCCGCCCCACGTATTGCCGAAGATGCCGGCAATCCCGCCGGTGAAAAATCCGCCGATGATGGAAGGAAGCGGGACGATTGCGCCGAAAGATTGGGAGACGAGCATTCCGATCACCATGCCGACGATGCTGCTCAAGAAGCCGATAATCAGCGCATTCGGCGCAAACGCGAATACGACGGGACAATCCAGCGCTGGCGTCGCCCCCGGCACGAGCTTCTGCGCCACCCCGCGGAATGCGGGTACGATTTCTCCAAGGAACATCCGCACTCCCTGCAGCAAAATAAGCACGCCGGCCGTAAAGCCAAGCCCTTGAACGATCGCAAACACGATCCAATTCTGGTCATTGCTGATCGACTTCATAAATTCAGGACCGGCCATCAATACGGAGATAAGATAAATGAGCACCATAACGCAAGAAATCGAGACCGCCGTGTCCTTGAAAAATTCCAAGCTTTTCGGCATTTTCATCTGTTCCGTGCTCTTCTGCGGATTGCCGGCGAGCTTGCCGATGCCCGCGGACAATACGACGCCGGCCGTTGTAAAATGCCCGTAGCCGATATCGCCGGAGCCCGTCAATTTGCGCATGATCGGCTGGGCGAGCGCCGGAAAGAGCACGCAGGCCAAGCCTTGAATCATCGATCCCCATAGCACCGCCTCAACCGTCTGATATCCTAAATCGTAGAAAGCCCACGCCAATGCGCCCGACATAATCCACAACATATGCCCCGTAAGAAAGATATATTTGAAAGGAGAGAAGCGGGCAAGTATAATATTGATAACAAAACCGAAAGCCAAAATCAGCGAACCGTTGCGGGCAATCTCGGGCACCTTCTCGGACAGCGCCCCGACGACGGCTTCATCGAACGGAACGACGCCGGTCAACTGAAACCCTTGGGTAAAAATCGTGGCGAACGGTTCCAAATATTGAACGATAACTCCCGACCCTGCCGACAAGATCAATACGCCAAGTATGGTCTTCAGGGTTCCTTTCGTGACGTCTGCGGCATTTTTGCGCTGGATTAGAAGACCGACCAAAGCGACTAATCCGAGCATGACTGCAGGCGTCGTTATTAATTCAATCAGGAAATCGAGCATCGCGCTTGTTCCCCCTTCTTAGGTTATCGGTTTAAAAAAGCAATGACTTTCTCCTTGATCTCCGCCTTGTCCGTCATATTTTCCAGGAAAATGACCGGCGCTCCGACGTCCGGGAAACTGTTCTCCATATCCTTGGAAGTAACGAACAAATCCGCATCGAGACCTTTTACCGACCCCATATCCATCGCTTGCGTGTCGGCCTGCTTGCCCAACTCCTTCAAAATATCGTCAATGCTCATCTTGACCATCAAACTCGTGCCGAACCCCATGCCGCATACGGTTACAATTTTCATCGTCTTCCACGCTCCTATTTGGAATTTTACAATTCATAACCTAACGATACAGCCGAACGAACTTCTCTTCCCGATTACAAACATTTGATGCGGTCTTTATAGCGCCGTATATACTCCGCGTTGATCGCATCGCCCTTGTCCAGATTGGAACTGACCCAGATCGGCGGCTGCACGCCGCGGCCGCATAATTCATCCACGGTCTGAACGATGAGCGATTGCAGCAAGGTGAAGCCAAGAATCGACGAAGTCGGGCCGAACTTGGCCGGCATATCCTCCCGCTCCATAATCGCGTCGCCGCTTACTCCGCAATTGTCCAGCACGACGTCGGCCACATCGATCAATTTTTTCCCGGAAGGATGGCGGCTTGTCACATCATTCGTAAACTGCAGCGACGTCAATGCGATAACATGCATGCCGCGTTTCTTGGCTTCCATCGCCATCTCCACCGGCACGGCATTCCGACCGGAAGTCGAGGCGATCAGCAACACGTCTCCCGGGGCGATCCGTTCATGCTCCAGCACGATTTCCGCATATCCTTCGATTCGTTCAAACCAGGTGCTCTTCGTCGCTTCGGGCCGTAAAGACAAAGCCGGCTCCAGAATAGCGTTTACGGGCACCAACCCTCCCGCGCGATAAAATACTTCCTCCGCATACATTTGCGAATGTCCGCATCCGAACACATGCAGAACGCCGTCTTGCTGAACGGCATCCGCCACCAGCTTTGCCCCTTGACGGACCGACTCCAATTGCGTATCTTTCGCGGTCTGCATCAATTCCATAATTCGATCGATATAAGTCACTGCCAACATGTTGATCTAATCCCCTTTCGTATGAATCCATGATGATTGCATTCGAACGTCAGTCATGCAACAAAGCGAGCGCTTCATTCGTTGACGACGCCTTCATGAGAGCGGATAGCCGCTCCTCGTCGTTAAATAGCGACATTAAACGGGATAAAGCTTGCAAATGCGATTGCGGATCCGTCGTTCCGAAAGCGAAGACCAACCGGACCGGATCTCTGCTCGGATGCCCGAACGCCACGCCGTCGGGAACGATCTGCAGGCTCATGCCCACTTCGTTGACCCCGTCTTGCGGCCTTGCATGCAACAAAGCGACGCCGGGCGCTACGACCATATAAGGCCCGTGCTTGCGCAACCCGTTCATCATCGCGTGGGTATATTCCGCCTCCACGGCGCCGGTACTTTCCATCAGCTCTCCCGCCTTCATTACCGCATCTTCCCAAGAAGTACAATCGGGACGGCAAACTACGGTTTGTTCCGTTAATAAATCGGCCAGCATTTTTCCTTGATCGCTCCTTTTCCAAAATTGTGTCATCGTTTTTTCGCTATGGGCAAAATAGGATGCGATTGTCCTGCTCACCTCCTTCGCAAACTGGGGATGATGCATTCCCAAGCGGGCCGCCGCCGCAACGACTTCCCCCGTCAGCCTTTCTCTCAAGCCGGCGAACGAGGCGCTCCCGTCGGCCAGCCAAGCGCGAATCGCCAGAACGTCTTTCGAATCGAGAAACGGGCTGCATTCAATGACCGCCGCTCCGTCGAGCTGAAACGGCACCGTTGCAAGAAATAAATCGGTTTGCCCGTCAAGCCATTCCCGTACGGCAAAGACGGAACAGGTCGCTCGAACGTGAATTTCCGGAAATTCCTGCATTAACCGGACTTCCAGCATTTGCGAAGTGCCCATTCCGGTCCCGCAAACGATGACGGCCCGCACGCTTCCGGAGGAAACGCTTCCTTTTTTGCGCTCCACCGCCGCTCCAATGTAAAGGGCAAGATGGGCCGCTTCGTAATCGGGAACGGTAATGTCGAACAATTCTTCCACCGCCTTGGTCCCGGACCGGGCCGCGTAGAAAATCCACGGGTAAGCTTGCTTGATATCCATCTCCGCCGGGGAAACGGCCAATTGCGCGATCCCATAGCGCAGGCGCTGAATCATCGGCGCCACATGATTGGCCAGCCCCCGATACAGCTCGCGGTCCCCTTCAAAGGACAAGCCGAGAAACCGCTCCGCGATTTCGACCATATTGCGCACCGCGGTTGCCAGCATGGAAGCTTCCCCTTCCGATAGAGGCTGGAAGCCGTCCAACCATTCGATCATGCTGGATGCCGCCAAATGGACGGCCATATTCAGCACTTCTTCCTCGGGCCAAGGCAGCGCTTGAGACGGCAGCATATGAGCGAGCAGCGAGACGAGCCAAGGATGGAAATTTTGGCGGCGGATGCGTTCCTTCTGCCGATCGGACAGCGAGATTCGCCCCCCAAGCGGAATCCGGTATGCGGCGATCGCCATATGGAGCGCATAGGCGGCTAATGCTTCGTCGGTGAGACGCATGCCGTGCCGTTTCAACTCCTTGCGCAAACCGAGCAATACGCCAATCGTTCGTTCCCGCCCCGTTTCCGTTCCGCCGGGCTGTTCGCCGTCCGCTTTCAGGCAACGGTAAATTTCGTCAATGTATTTTTGCGCGGCCGGCATTTTCATCAAGGGTTCATCCGTCAGCAATTGGAATAACGCATTGCGGATCGCCCTCTCTTCCCCTACCGCCAACACGCCGAAATTGGGCCGTTTGACGAGCCGAAGCGGCGTATTCGTCCACGCCCGCTCCAAAGCGTCCAGATCGCGCAGCGCCGTCGATTTGCTGATACCCAGCATAAGCTCGAATTCTTTGACCAGAACCGCTTCATTGCGAAACAGCAATTCGAGTGCCATCAGTTTATGGCGGTCGTCGGGGCTGTAGGCGATTTGACGGCGGAAAGCCGGCGGCGAAAGCGGCGGTTCGGACGGGATTCCGCGGCCCTTCGTTTCGAGCCAAACGCCAACATTCGGTTTGCGGCACAGCCGCATCCCTTGCTTCCTGCACCATGCGTCCAATCCTTGCAGATCGTTGCGGATCGTTCGCTCGTTCACCTTGAACGAGCTGGCAAGGAAAGAAACCGTCAGCGGGCGCCGGCTTTCCTGCAATTTCTGAAGCATCAAATATTCGCGCATACTAAGCATCGCCATCTCCGTCCTTTTCTCGTGAATGCTCGTCTTCGGGAACGCTCGTTGTCTAAAGACTGCTGGGCAATGGTTCCTTGCTTACCTATATTGTAGCGGCACGAACCTTGCCGATTCAATGGAGTAAACTTGTGTTCTCTTCCGCGGCAAATGCGGCAATATGACACTATTTCACGAAAACGTTATCATCCCGGCACAAAACGGCTGCAGGCAGTCCATAAATTACCTTCGGAAACGGAAAAAAAAATCGCCGCTCCCCGGACTGGCCGTTTCGGGATCGACGATATTGGCAAACGTCTATATACTATTGATCATTGCGGACCGCACTACGGAAATTCCATCCATTTATTTTCGTTTCTCCAGATCCAGTTTGGCTTGCAAATCTTGCTGCATGGCGGCAAGCGCGTCGTTAACCGGCACGTCGTTATACGCCATATCATTCAGCGCATTCTCCATCGCCATAAAGACTTCGTTACGAAACTCCTGGGAGAAAGGTTCGCGGTCGACCACGTCCCATCCCGTGCCTCCGTTTAAAGACGGCTTCAGCAAAGTGAAGGGCTCCGCGCTCAAGCCGCCGATCGTTTCCACTCTTTCATTGCGTATCGGCAGATTAAGCATAAGACCGGATGTCAAAAAATCGGCCATTTCGGGACTGCACATATAATGGAGCAATTCCCACGCGAGACGTTTATTCTCGGAATCTTGATTGATGGCGAACAAGTCGTTGAAAAAAATAAACGGAGACGTCTCCGGACTTGCCGGATTGACCGGCATCGTGACGAGACCTACTTCGAACTTCGAATCGCCCGTCAGATGTTCGGATTGCGTAACGTATCTGATCGTCATCGCTGACTGCCCCATCGCAAAAGGCGTCTCATTCGTTGCGATAGAAAAAACCGGTTCCTCCGGAGCGTACAGTCCGTTATTTTTGATCAATTCCGCCACTTGCCCGAATGCCTGGTTCCATCCTTCCGTTTCGAACTGCATCTTCTCGCCGCGGCTGTCCAGTATGCCGATCTGTAAGGTCTGGGCGATATTCAATACCATTTCCAGCGAATTAGGAAAAAGCGAGCTTAGGCCGTATAGCGGTTGTTCTTCGGTACTGAGCGCGCCGAACCGGGATGCGAGAGCCGCGATTTCGTCCCATGTCATTTGATTGCGGGGCGGTTCGATGCCGTGCTCGGCGAACAGCCCGGCATTGTAATAAATGGCTTGCGTAGTATAGGTTGGCGAGATTGCGTAGATGCTACCGTCTCCGATTTGGCGGAAATAGTCCATGAATTGACCCGGTATGCCGCTTGTGTCGAAGTTCTCCTGTTGCATGACGGCATCCAATTGCATCAATTTGCCCTTCTCGGCCAATACGGACACTTGGCTCTTATCCAGCAATATAAGATCGGGCTTTTCCTTCTCGATCAGTTTCAACAAATGCTCGGCCGGCTCCTGTTCCGTTTCCGTATTTTCCCGCAAAGGTTTCGTATCGACAATCTCAATTTCGACGTTCGGATATTTCGACTGAAAATAATCCCCGTAAAGCAATCGAAACGTCTGTTCGTTGCCGTACATCACTTTAAGCGTTCCCGCTCCGTCCTTCGGCATCCCGGGCAACGCCGATTTCTCCCCCAGACAGCCGCTTGCCAGCAATAAAATTGCCAGCGCGCCGATCCATGCGGCTGCATACCTTCGCATCCTTCGCATTTTTTCTCCTCCAAACTGGATTTTTACGGTCAATTTGCGCTGCAAGATCGAAACCTGTACTCATAAAATTAAAACGTTTTAACTTTCAGGCCGATCGAGCCCATGTTTTTCCTGTTATCTATTTCCTTTATATATTAACATTGCATGCGTTGTCAATCACTATAATTCATTGAATTCCTAGTCCTTTCTTTCTTGTTCACCGCCTTCCTCCAAACGATGTTACTTGGAACTATTTCTTTTTAATTAAATATAAACGTTTTAATTTTAGTGATTATTGAAGCCTGGCATCAAAAAAAAGAGCCAGAACTCCCCATACGGTTGTTCTGCCCCTGACAGCGGCTATTTTCACAGACCGGCCAGCACTTGATACCATACGCCCCGCCTGGAATAAAGCGTTTCGCGTACGGCGTCCCAGCCGCCGAGATATTCGATATCGAACAAGCCCGCCGGGTGCGGATAACGGTCTTTCACTTCCGCGTATACTTCAGGCGCGACCGGACGGAATCCTTCGTCCGCGAACACGCGCTGCGCCTCCGGTTGAGACAAATACTCGATGAACGCTTCAGCCACCTCGCGCGTACCGTGACGGTCCGCGTTGACGTCGATGACCGCCGCCGGATTCTCGATCCGTATCGTATCCTTCGGCACGACAACTTCATAATCGACTCCCTTGTTGATGCGCGCCAACAGCTCGTTTTCATACGTGACGATGACATCGCCCACGCCATACTCGAACGCCGCCATCGAAGCGCGCCCGCTTTTGTCGAGCGATTCGATATTGTCATGCATTCGGCTTAGAAATCGCTTGGCATAGGCCGGATCCTGCGCCCCCCCCAATTCCTCCGACCGCTTTAGGCCCGCGCCGTATATCGCATTAATATCCCATTGCGCTCCGCCCGACGTCTTCGGATTCGGGTACAGCACCTTCACGCCCGGGCGCATCGCGTCCTCCCAATCCCGGATACCGTGCGGATTGCCCGGTCTCGTTCCCATGACGACGATCGACTCCGTGATCATGCCCCGATAAGGTCCGTTTTTCCAATCGCGGGTAATGAGACCCGCCTTCACGATTTTGTCGATGTCCCCTTCCATCGCCAGCATTGCCACATCCGCTTCGAAACCGCCGACGATCGCTCGCGCTTGCGTCCCGGAAGCCTCATACGATTCCTGGAATGTGACGCGTTGCCCCGTTTTCTCGTACCAATGCGCCGCGAATTTCGGCAATATTTCGCCCATCGCGTCCTTGACGACGCTGTAGGCGCCGATGACGAGCGTTACCCCGCCGCCGGACTTCTCCTCTCCGGACGCCGCCGCAGGCTCGGGAGATTGCGAAGGGCCGCCGCAGGCCGCGGCAATGATGCCTGCGAGGAGGAGCCATACGATAGCAAACGCTGCTGTGTGAAACGGACGATGATACCTGCCAAACATTGCGCTTCCTCTCTTCCATCTAGATATGAATCGGCATCGGGTCCTCTTTCAGCTTGTTTTCCATAATCCAACTGTCGTTATCGTTGAACAAATACGCCCGATGCACGAGCACGTATACCTCTTCTCCCGGCTGCAGCACGTCAAGCTCAAGCGAACGGTACGTGATGAGCGTATGGCTGCCGACCTCTACCTCCACCATCCACTCGCTGCCGCGAAAATGAATCTGCTTAATTCTTCCCCGTTCCGTTGCCGACAAAAGGCTGAATTCATGCCGTCTCCCGATTTCAATATATTCAGGGCGAATGAGCGCCTTCGTGTGCGGCCAAATCTTCGCTTCCTCGAAGCCTTTCAGTTCGGAGATTTGCTCCACGATCGTCGATTCGCCGATAAAGCTCGCTACGAACGGCGTCTGCGGGTTTTTATATATATCCCACGGCGTCCCCTTCTGCTCGACTTTCCCTTGATTGATGATCATTATTTCGTCCGCCACTTCAATCGCCTCGTCCTGGTCATGCGTAACGAAAATCGAAGTAATCCCGACCCGCTCGATCAAATTCCGCAGCCATACGCGTAACTCCTGCCGGATCTTGGCGTCGATCGCCGCAAACGGCTCGTCGAGCAACAGCAGCTGCGGCTCCGGCGCCAACGCCCGCGCAAACGCAACCCGCTGCCGCTGCCCGCCCGACAATTGATGCGGATACCGGTGCTCGAACCCTTTTAACCCCGTGAGCTCTACCAGTTCCGCCACCCGCGCCCGAATTTGGTCCTTCGGCATCTTTTTGATCTTCAACCCGAACGCGATATTATCGAACACCGACATATGTTTGAATAAAGCGTAGTTTTGAAAAACGAACCCGATTCCGCGTTCCTGTGGCGGCAAATCGTTCACCTTTTTCCCGTGAAACACGATCTCCCCCGAATCCGGCGTTTCGAGACCGGCCAAAATACGCAAAATGGATGTTTTCCCGCCTCCGCTCGGACCGAGCAGGCCGATCAGATGGCCCTTTTCGATTGAGAAACTGACGTCGCGCACCGCCTGGAACTGCCCGAACGTTTTGTTTAAATGGCTCACTTCAATATGCATTTCAATGCACTCCTTTTCTTTTTTTCGTCCATTCCATAATGAGCAGCAAGCCGATCGAAAAAGCGGCAAGCACGAAAGCGACGCCGTTCGCCGCGGTCACATTGAAATTTTCCACATCTTGATAGACGAGCGTTGTCGCCGTTTGCGTTTTATTCATAATGTTGCCGGATACGACAAGCACCGCGCCGAACTCTCCCAACGAACGGGCTACCGTCAATACGACGCCGTAAATGACGCCCCAACGGATCGAAGGCCAAGTTACTTTCCAAAACGTCGTCCACCCGTACGCGCCCAGCGTCGAGGCCGCCTCTTCCTGGCCCGAGCCGATTTCCTGCAGTACGGGCATCACCTCGCGCACCATCAGCGGAAACGTGACGAACAGAGTAGCGAGCACCATGCCGGGGAAGGCAAACACGATTTTCAAGCCGATCGATTCGAAGAAGGCGCCGATCACCGTATTGGGCCCCAGAAGGAGCACGATCATGAATCCACCAATAACCGGGGAGACGGCAAAAGGCAGATCGACAATACTGTTTAACAGTTGTTTGACCCTTCTTCCGATCCATGTTCCGCGGACCAGATAGACGGCAAGCATAACGCCGAACAGCGTATTCAACAGTGTAACGACGATTACGATCAACCCCGTCATCATCAAAGCATGCTGCGCCTGCGGGCGGGTCAGCGCCTCGACGAATCCGCTTAAGCCCTGCTCCCACGATCCCGTAAAAATTTTGGCAAGCGGAATGATCAGCACGACCGCGAATATGAAATAGGTGAGAAGAATAAGCGCTTTTTTCATTTGTTCAATCTCCGTGTTTGCACGAAATGAATAAGCCATAAAACGGCAAACGACAATGTCAGTAAAATGATCGATACCGCCGCAGCGCCGACCGGATTATCGCTCTCCACTTCGCCGAAAATGTATACCGACGCGATGAGCGTCTTTCCCGGAATATTGCCGGCTACGAGCACGACGGCGCCGAATTCCGCGATTGCCCGCGAAAAAGCCAACATCGCGCCGCTTAATACGCCCGGAAGCAGGGAAGGAAAAATGACCTTCAGGAAGGTTCTTCGTCTGGTAGCGCCAAGCATATAGGCGGCTTCCTCTTCCGATTTGTCGATTTCCTCCAACAGCGGCTGCACCGCGCGAATGACGAACGGAAACGTAACAAATAGCATCGCGATCACAATCGCCGGTTCGTGGAACACAATTTCAAATCCGAGACGTTCGGCCCATTGGCCGACCGGGCTGTTCGGGCCGAGCAAGAGCAGGATCATGAGCCCGCCGACAGCCGTCGGCAAGGCGAACGGAAGATCGACCAGGCTGTTCAACAGCGTTCTGCCCCAGAAGCGGTAACGGGTCAACACCCAGGCGATCATCGTTCCGATGACGATATGGATCGCGGTCGCGATAAGCGACAGTTTCAGCGTCAGCAGCACCGCCTTCCATGCCAGCGGTTCGGTCACGCTTTCTACAAACTTCCCCCATCCGGATGCGAAAGAATGGGTGTATACGCCGACAATCGGCAGTATGATCAATAGTAAAAAATAAAGCATGATGGTGCTGCGGAACCCCCAAGTCCATCCTTTATGCCGCAATATCGTATCCAACGTACTTCTCCTCCCCAAGCCTTCACTTACCCATAATTCCTATTCGATTACTTGGTATTATAACTTTACCAGAATATGACTTCTCGCGTCAATTCCTTATTTTGAGAAAACCTCTATCAAGGCTTTCTATTTTGCGGTTAAAAGGAATTTCGTTTTATCAAATTTTCTAATGCAGAATATTCATTTTGCTTATGATGTGTGAGTGCCTAATAGGGGAAGCGCGATAAGTTTTTCGAAGCAAAACGCCCGCCCCGGCATAATCGCCGGAACGGGCCTTTCACGCTTTATGAAGATTTTAAATGCGAAATGCGGAGACATCCGTGAGGCTTTGTCCTGTCGTCAACCATTCGCCTATCGTTTGGCCGATGCCGCTGCTGAACTTGAAGCCGTGTCCCGACCCTCCGCCCGCAAACCAAACGCCGGGACGGCCGGGAAGGGGGCCTAACATGAACCGTTCGCCCGGCGCGTTCTCGTACAGACAGACGCTCCCTTGCAGCAACCCGCCGGCTTCCGGCAAAAAGTCCCTCACAAAAGCGGCGAGATGTTCTTCGTCTTGCCGATAGGCGCCGAACGGCGGGATCGGCCGGCCGGGAGCGAGAATATCGCCCCCGTCATGCCTGCCGACTTTCAAACCGGAACCGTCCAGATCGGGAATGCCGTAATATTCTTCATCGCCGCCCTTGTTGACGACGAACGCCGGAAACGTTCCATCGCCGTATCGATGCGCCGGGGCCTTGAACCAGCCGATCGGTTTGCGCACAGGCTGAATCCGGCCAAGCAATTCCGGCACTACCTCCGCCGACCATGCGCCGGCCGCGACAAGTACGTTGTTCGCACAATAGGCGCCATTTTCGGTATAAACCTCATTCCCGCGCTTTCCCTGTTCGATTCGTAACGTTCGCGTATGAATTAACAATTCCGCCCCGTATTTCTGGGCCAACATCCGATATGCGCGAATAATCCGCTCGCTGAACAAAATGCCGCTATTCGGCTCGTAAAGCCCTTCCATTCGTTCCGGCACGGAGAACCCCGGCCATCTTGCCGTCAAATCGCGGGCGCTTATGTATTCATAAGGGATGCCGAACGCTTCGCAGCTTTCCCGTTTGGAGCGAAGAAAACGGGAGCCTGCCGGACCTATGCTTAGAACGCCCGTTTGGCGAAAAATTTCGCTATGTTCCGCCAGCGTTGCGCTCTCGCGAACCGCCTCGGCCAACTCGCTCCATAGCCGTCCGGAGCGAAGCGCCAAGGCAACGTAGGGCGCCCCCATCGTGTACGCCGTCCGAAAGATGCGGGTTTCCCCATGGTGGCTTCCGTTATGATGCGGCGGGTCGTGGGCGTCGATCAGCAGCACGCTCGCCCCCGATTTTGCCAAATAATATCCGGCGCTCATCCCGAAACTGCCCGCGCCTACAATAATGACGTCATAATCCGTTTTCACCTGAACTCCCCGCTTTCGCTTCCGATAATGAATTCGTCCAAATTAGACCATATCGGCTTAGATCTGTCAACGCAAACAAAATAACGCCAACCGTTGGAACGGTTGACGTCGCGCTAAAAACTGCAGGCCAAAAATTTTACGTGGGCAAGAGCTGCCGGTTTAATTTCATCGAAGGATACCTGATCTTGGATATAATAGGATATGAAACCGTGCACCGCTAAGAACAGGCTTAACGGAAGATTCTGTCTCGCTTTATCCGTAAGTTCTTTCCCGGATAAGCTTTGGCGCACAATGGCGGCGAACAATTCCAAGCATCGCGCTTGTTCCGTCCGGCAATAAGCCAACATTTCCTCATCGCGCGTCAAAAACATAATTTCGTAATGATGCGGATTATCCAGCCCGAATCGAATAAATTCCAACATTACGTATTCGAGCTTGGAAACGCCCTCTCCCGGCGCCTGGCCGCTGACGCGCTCGATTAATAAACAAAGCTCGTTGAAATCCTCCACAACGAGAGCATAAAACAATTCAGCCTTTTCCTTAAAATGGTAATACAAGGAACCGTGGCTATACCCCAACTGCTGGCCGATACTGCGCATCGAGATAGCTCGATAACCTTTCGTAACAAATAAATGCCTAGCGACTGCTAATATTCGTTCACGCGTCAACTCCTGTTCTACCGCTCTTCTTGCCATACCATTATTCTCCTTCGATAAAATAAACCTGATCCCCTCGCGTAATAACGCCTTGACCTTGCGTCAAATCGGTTATCCACGCCGTAAAGCGATCGGCCTCCGCCGCTACGGGCAAGCAGGTCAAGATAACTTTATCCGTAAATTGCGTTTCGCCCATGCGTATGTTGCGATTGCGCAATTCATTCTCCAGCTTCCCCAGCCACGTATAGTCGATTTCGACGTAAATTTGCGTATGCAATACGTTGACGATCGTTTCGGCCGCTTCGATGGCGGCTACTGCGCCGTCCGTATATGCGCGAATCAGCCCGCCCGCTCCGAGCAATATTCCGCCGAAATAACGGGTGACGACGATCGCCGTATTTTTCAAGTTTTGATTTTTGATGACTTCCAGTATCGGTTTGCCCGCCGTGCCGCTCGGTTCGCCATCGTCGGATTGCTTCTGGATCTCGTCCCGTTCGCCGATCATATAGGCGGAGCAATTATGCGTGGCGTTCCAATGCTGTTTCTTGATTTCGTCAATGAATTGGATCGCTTCTTCTTCGGTCTGTACCGGTTTGGCATAACCGATAAAGCGCGATTTTCTAATGACGATTTCCTTGTAGCCGAACTGTCTGACTGTTTTAAAGCGTTCCAGCATCCGCATCAATCCTCTGGTTTATTGCTGCTAGATGATAAATTTCCCATGTACAGCTATGATTTCAAGAAAGCAGTTCGGCCGACTCCAACCATCCGGTATCGGCGAACTGCCCTTAGATTGTCAGTTCATGGCGAACTGCGATTTATTGAGACAAGCGGGACTCGAGTTCCGCTTTTTCCTTCTCGTAGCCGGGCTTGCCAAGCAAGGCAAACATATTTTTCTTATACGCTTCGACACCCGGCTGGTCAAACGGATTGACGCCAAGCAAATACCCGCTGATGCCGCAAGCTTTTTCAAAGAAATATACGAGATAGCCGAACGTATACGGCGTCATATCCGGAATCGTCACGATGAGATTCGGCACGCCGCCGTCCGAATGCGCCAGCATCGTTCCTTCAAACGCTTTTTTGTTGACGAAATCCATCGTCTTGCCTGTTAAGAAATTGAGTCCGTCCAAATCGTCCGGATCGCTCTCGATCGTAATTTGGCTTGGCACTTCCGCCACTTGGATGACTGTTTCGAACAAATTGCGCGTACCTTCCTGGATGAATTGTCCCATGGAATGCAAGTCGGTCGAGAAGTCGACGGAGGCCGGATAGATGCCTTTATGGTCTTTTCCTTCGCTTTCTCCGTACAGTTGTTTCCACCATTCGGAAACGAAATGCAAAGCCGGTTCGTAATTGACGAGAATTTCCGTTGTTTTGCCTTTACGGTACAGCGCATTGCGCACCGCCGCATATTGGTAGCTTGCGTTCTCCGCCAAGTTCGGATTGCTGAATTCTTTCGCCGCGTCGGCCGCGCCGTTGATCATTGCCGCAATATCGATACCCGCCGCAGCGATCGGCAACAGGCCGACAGCCGTCAGAACGGAATAACGTCCGCCTACATCGTCCGGAATGACAAACGACTCGTATCCTTCTTCTGCGGCAAGCTTCTTGAGGGCCCCTTTCTCGCGGTCCGTTGTCGCGTAGATGCGTTTGCGCGCCTCTTCTTTCCCGTATTTCTTCTCAAGCAAAGCGCGGAAAATGCGGAAAGCGATCGCCGGTTCGGTCGTCGTGCCCGATTTGGAAATGACATTGACGGAAAAATCCCGATCCCCGATCAACTGAATCAAATGATTCACATATGTCGAGCTGATGTTATTGCCGGCAAAGTAAATTTCCGGCGTTCTCCGCTGTTCCTTCGGAAGCATGTTATAGAAGGAATGGGAAAGCATTTCGATCGCCGCCCGGGCGCCCAAATAGGATCCTCCGATACCGATTACGACAAGCACTTCGGAGTCCGATTGGATTTTGCCGGCAGCTTGCTGAATTCTTGCGAATTCTTCCTTATCGTAATTCGTCGGCAGGTCGATCCATCCAAGATAATCGGATCCTGCTCCCGTCTTATTATGTAACTGTTCGTGAGCCACGCGAACCGGCTCCGTCAAATAATCGATTTCGTGCTGCTGCACAAAAGACAGTGCTTTACTATAGTCGAACTGTATTTTCTTGCTCATGTTGCTGCATCCTCCTCGTCATTTATGATGCTTTTCCCCTTTGCATCGTTAAACTGTATATAAAATAGGATACTGTATATTGCCGCAGAATACAAGCTGAGTCACGGTAGAATAAGAAATGTTCGCCGCGGAACTTGCGCCCGGCGAATCCATTTCAAGGCGAATTCAAAGCGGGCCAAAGGAACGTATGTTCTATGTTCTAGAATACCATATTTCATTTTTTATTTCAACTGGCAAGCATGTTACAATATTAGGTATATACTCTTCAAAATATGGTTTGTTACCTACGGATGGAGGCGGGTATGACGATGAGAAAAATCGGATTTATCGGTTTGGGAACGATGGGAGGCCCAATGGCGGCGAATCTGCTGGCCAAAGGGTATGAGGTGACCGTTTATAACCGGTCTGCGGACAAGGCAGAACGGCTGGCGGCGCAAGGCGCCAAAGTCGCCTCCTCCCCTGCCGAAACGGCGAAAGGAGCCGACGTGTTGTTCACCATGATCAGCGACGACCGTGCGATCGAGGAAGTATATTTCGGCGCAAACGGCGTTTGCGCCGGAATCGGCGACGGCGGCGCGGCGAAAACGGTAATCGACAGCAGCACCATTTCGCCGGAGTTGGCGGGAAGAATCGCAGAAGCGCTCGCAGAACGAGGCGTCGATTTCCTCGATGCTCCCGTAACGGGCAGCAAGCCTGCGGCCATCGACGGCACGCTCGTCTTCATGGCGGGAGGAAAAGAAGAGACGGTCCGGCAGCATGAGGAACTGCTGCTGGCGATGGGGCGCAAAGTGCTCTATATGGGGCCATCGGGCAGCGGCGCGATCACGAAGCTGGCGCATAACGCCATCGTCGGCATTAACAATGTGGCGCTTGTCGAAGGTTTCTCGATTGCCGCCAAGGCGGGAATCGATACGAGCGCGTTTCTCGATCTGGTGATGTCCGGCGGGGCGGGCAGCAAGGCGGCCGAACTGAAAGGGCGCAAAATCATCGAGCATGATTTCAGCAACCAATTTTCCTTAAACCTCATGCTGAAAGATATGAAGCTCGCTTCCAGGCTTTCGGATCAAATGAGCGTTCCCGTCCCGATGCTGGAAGCGGCCAAAAGCATGTTCCAGATCGGACAGACGCAAGGCTACGGGGAGGAAGATTTGAGCGCCGTCGCGCGCTGTTACGAGGATTGGATCGGCCGCCGCATCGGCAAAACCGGTAACTGACCAACCGGATCCATAACTAGGCGCGATTGCGGTAAAAAAACATCCCGCTTCGCTCTGCTATTCTTATAGCAGGCGGGCGGGATGTTTGCATTTGAGATCGTCCTATTACAGCAGTTCCTTCACTTTGCCGACGACGTTCTCTACCGTAAATCCATATTCGCGAATGACGCGGTCTCCAGGAGCGGAGGCTCCGAATTTGTCGATGCCCAGTACGGCGCCTTGTTCGCCGACATAACGTTCCCAACCGAACGGATGGGCCATTTCAACCGCCAGACGAGCCTTGACGTCAGGCAGCAGCACGGAATCGCGGTATTCCTTCGGCTGAGCGTCGAACAAATCCCAGCTTGGCATACTGATTACGCGCACTTGCACGCCTTGTTCGGCCAACGCTTTTTGCGCTTGTACCGCGAGCTGCACTTCGGATCCTGTCGCGATAATTTGCGCTTGAGGCTTGCCGTTTGCCGCATCGGATACGACATACGCGCCGCGGGTTACCCCCTCGCGCGCCATTTCCGCCGTATTGTCCAATACCGGCAAGTTTTGGCGGGTTAAGACGAGCGCCACCGGATTGCGGCGGTTTTGCAGCGAATAAGCCCATGCCGCCGAAGTTTCGTTCGCGTCGGCAGGACGAATGACGGTCAAATTCGGAATGATGCGGATCGACGCCAATTGCTCGATCGGCTCATGCGTCGGGCCGTCTTCGCCGACAGCGATACTGTCGTGCGTCAGCACGTATACGACCGGCAAATTCATCAGCGCCGCAAGACGAACGGCAGGACGCAAGTAATCGGTAAATACGAAGAACGTTCCGCCGTATACTTTCAGGCCGCCATGCAGCATAATGCCGTTCATTGCCGCAGCCATGCCGAATTCGCGTACGCCGTAATAAATGTTGCGTCCCGCGTAATTTTCCGGATGGAATACAGGCAAGCCTTTCAAATGCGTCATCGTCGAGCTTTCCAAGTCGGCGGAGCCGCCAACCAGGCTCGGTACGTTCTTGGCCAATCCGTTCAGCGCATTGCCGGAAGCGACGCGCGTCGACAACGGTTTGTCCTCAGACGTATATTTCGGCAAGTCTGCGTCCCAATTTGCCGGCAGTTCGGCGGACACGGCTTGTTCGAATTGTTTCGCAAGCTCCGGATAGGATGCTTTGTATGCCGTGAATTGTTCATTCCATGCGTTGTATGCCGCAATGCCCTTTTGCTTCACTGCAGCGAAATGATCGCGCACTTCTTGCGGTACGTAGAAATCTTCCTCGTACGTCCAATTGTACGCCTCTTTCGTCAATTTCGCTTCTTCCGTTCCCAGCGGAGAGCCGTGTGGACCGGCGTGGCCGCCTTTGCCCGCCTTGTTCGGGCTTCCGTATCCGATCACCGTCTTCACTTCGATTAACGTCGGCTTGCCGGATTCTTGCTTCGCTTGTTCGATTGCCGCTTCGATCGCCGCGAGATCGTTGCCGTCCTCGACGCGCAGCACTTGCCAACCGTACGCTTCAAAGCGTTGCGCCACATTTTCCGAGAAAGCGAGGTTCAAGTCGCCGTCCAAGGAAATATCGTTCGAATCGTATAGTACGATCAATTTGCCGAGCTGCAAATGGCCTGCCATCGATGCCGCCTCGCTGGAGATCCCTTCCATTAAATCCCCGTCGCCGCAGATCGCATAGGTGTAATGGTCGACCACTTTGAATTGATCTTTATTGTAAGTAGCTCCAAGCTGCGCTTCCGCCATCGCCATACCTACCGCCATCGCGATCCCTTGTCCAAGCGGACCGGTCGTAGCGTCGACGCCCGCCGTATGTCCGAACTCCGGATGCCCCGGCGTCAAGCTGCCCCATTGGCGGAAGTTCTTCAGCTCTTCCATCGGCAAATCGTATCCGCTCAGGTGAAGCAAGCTATAGAGCAGCATCGAACCGTGTCCCGCGGACAACACGAAACGGTCGCGGTTAATCCATGCCGGTTGATCGGGATTATGGTTCATCGTTTTCGCAAACAGTTGATAACCCATCGGAGCGGCACCCATAGGCATGCCCGGATGGCCGGATTTAGCTTTCTCGATCGCATCGATCGCGAGCGTGCGTATCGTATCGACGGATAGTTGATCAATTGACTTGTTGCTTGCTGACATGTTGATGGTTCCTCCATTTCATTTTCGAAATACTCATTGATTTGAAGACTACTGTTACTTTGCATTATATTGTATCATTTGCGTCATCCCATTTCCATAAAGAAAGATAAAAACCGCATAGAAATCCATTTCTTTTTCGCAGAAATGTCATACTATGCGGCAGTTATCGTTCATACTATAAAGTTGATAACGATATGCTATACAATTAACTTGAAGAAAAAGTATATCATATTCGTAAAATATAAATAGGATTAAACCATCCTATTTGCGAATATCGCTTGAACGGCTAGTTGAAAACGACCGTCTTGTTCTGATACACCAAAATCCGGTCCTCGATATGCCAGTGGACGGCCCGGGCAAGCACGACGCGCTCGATGGTGCGTCCGATCCGTTTCAGCTCGTCCACATCGTCGCGGTGGCTAACGCGCTGCACGTCCTGTTCGATAATCGGGCCGCCGTCAAGCTCTTCCGTCACATAATGCGCGGTGGCGCCGATAATTTTCACCCCGCGATTGTAAGCTTGGGCGTAAGGTTTGCCGCCCACGAACGCAGGCAGGAACGAATGGTGAATATTAATGATCCGATTCGGATAATGCTCCAGGAATCTTGGCGAAATAATTTGCATGTATCGCGCCAAAACGATGACGTCCGCACGATCTCCCACCGCTTCCAACTGTTTCCGCTCCGCTTCCGGCTTATTGTCAGGAGTCACCGGAATATGATGGTACGGTATGCCGAAAGATTCGACGTATTCCCGCATATCGGGATGGTTGCTTACTACCATGGCGATTTCCGCGTCCAAGTCTCCCGCCTGCCATTGCCACAACAGCTCCACCAGACAATGGTCTTCCTTGGAGACGAAAATGGCCAGCCGTTTTTTCTTGCTCACTTGATTGATGCGCCATTGCATGCCGAACTTGTCCGCCGCCTCCGCGAAATGCCGCTCCAACTCCGGCAGGCGCTCCTGCAACCGCTCCAGGTCGAATTCGATTCGCATGAAAAACATGCCGCCTTCGGGATCCATCGTATATTGGTCGGACTGTACGATATTGGCTCCGTGCTCGTACAAAAATTGCGACACGGCCGCCACGATTCCCGCCCGGTCCGGGCAGGAAATCAACATTCTAGCGCGATCTTGTTTGTTCATTCTCCACTAACCTCTTTCATTGCCGTATTCCGATTGGTATATAATAAGTGCGTGTTCAAAAGTCGACTTTTCAGCACCGAGAAGGTTGCGAGAACCCGACTCTCTATGCGTTGATGAGCAGTTCTTTGCCGCCGAACCATGCGGTAAGCCGATGGTTGATCGCTTCTTCGGACAAGTCCGGGAACAGGCGCGCTTCCGCGACCATATCGTACAGCCTGTCCATCGGCTCGCGCGGATCGGCTTTCTTCGCCTTCGCGTCGTTCTTAAGCAGCGTCCACGTGGACAGCACATATTCGCGCGGATCGATCTCCTGTTTCTCGAAGAAGAAATGGAGCCGCTCCACATCGTCGAAGAACGATCCTCCGAATCGTTCCGCGGCGTCTCCCCGCAGCAGGGCAATTTCCGCTTCGTACATCGGTCTTTGCGTCTTGTCCTCTTTCCCGATCCAAGGCGTTTCCAGAATAAACGGCCGGCCTTGCAGCGCTTCGTGACGGGCGACATTGTTCATCGCTTGAAATCCGATCCAGCCGGCGCCGACGGGGGCATGCCGGTCTTTCCCCGCGCCTTGGGGATTTTTGCTGTCATTCATATGCACGACGGCAATGCGGTCCAAGCCGATGACCCGGTCGAATTCCTCCAGCACGCCGTCCAGGTCGTTCACGATATCGTATCCGGCGTCATGCATATGGCATGTATCGATACAAACCGTCAATCTGCCGTTATCTTGGACTTTGTCGATAATCGAAGCGATCTCCTCGAAGCTCCGGCCGATTTCCGTCCCTTTGCCCGCCATCGTCTCAAGCGCGATATTGACGTCCGTCTCTTTCGTCCCGCCAAGCACTTCGTTAAGCCCCTCGGCAATCCGGTTAATGCCGTATTCCGCGTCCTTGTCGGTATAGGCTCCCGGATGAAGGACGATGTTCTTCACGCCGATGTGATGGGTACGGCGAATCTCTTCCTGCAAGAAGGAAACGGCCAACTCGAACGTATTCGGCTTGTACGATCCCAGATTGATAATATAAGGGGCGTGAACGACGATTTCTTCGAATCCGTGTTCCCTCATTAAAGCTTTGCCTTCTTCAATATATAGATTCTCGATAGGCTTGCGGCGCGTATTTTGCGGAGCGCCCGTATATATCATAAAAGAGCTTGAGCCGTATGATGCTGCTTCTTTCGTCGCGGTCACCAATCCCTTGTCGGAAAACGACACATGGGAACCGATTTTCAACGTTTTCATAATAAAACTCCCTTCTATCGATTATCCCATTATTTTACCGTGAATATCGTAATAAATCTAGAAATACGTTATAATTCTTTATGGAAAAACAATTTGAGGTGACGCTGCATGCATACTGTTTTCGCTTCTTTATTTTTATCGACAAGCGGTCCGAGCAACGGATTTATGAATATGATCGTCTTATGGTCGTTTGTTTTGATCGGACTCATGGCAATCGGCGGTTTTTTTATGTTCCGCAAGTTTTTCAAAGTGCTTCCGAAGCAGGATGGCAAATCAAAGCTCGATTGGCAAAATTATTGGGTTGAGACGAGCCGCCATCTTTGGACCGATGAATCGAAGCAATTTTTGGACCAATTGGTTCAGCCCGTTCCTTCCCCCTTCCGCGACATCGCGAAGCATTCCATAGCGGCGAAAATCGGCCAGCTTGCCGTGGAGAGCGGGGCGAAAGAAGTAACGCGCGATTTATGCGTGAAAGGGTATATTATGGCGACGCCGAAACGGGATTACCGCAACTTGGTGAAGTTTTTGGAGAAAAACGGGATCGACTACACGCCTTACCGGCATTTGTTTAACAAATAAGAAAACGTTTGTGAGGTGGGACGGCCAATGAAGCTTGTCATTTGCGGGGGAAGCGGTTTTGTGGGAAACGCCCTCTCGCGGCATTGGGCCCATTCCGGGCACGAGGTAACGATCGTATCGCGCAAGCCGCCCGAGGCCCGGACGGACGGAACGGGCGCGATAGCCTATGCGGCTTGGGACGATTTCGAACGGGAGCCGCATCGGTTCGAAGGCATCGACGCCATCGTCAACTTGGCGGGAGAATCGATCAATCAGCGCTGGACGAATGCGGCGAAGGAACGCATTCTGCAGTCCCGCTTGCAGGCGGCCGGGCGGGTCGCCGCTCTCGTCTCCAAGCTGGAACGAAAGCCGCATACGGTTGTCAACGCTTCCGCGATTTCCGTCTACGGCGCGTCCGAAAGCGACATATACGACGAAACAAGCCCGATGCGCGTAGAGGACTTTCTATCAAGCGTCATCGAGCGATGGGAGAAAGCGGCCGACGAAATAACCGATGTCCGCTTAGTGAAACTGAGAGTCGGGGTCGTCCTCGGCAATGACGGGGGAGCGTATCCGTTGATCCGCTTGCCCTACCTGTTCGGAGCCGGCGGACGGATCGGCAGCGGCCGTCAATGGCTGTCGTGGATTCACATCGAAGATATCGTCCGCCTCATCGATTTTTGCGTGTCGAACCCCGGCATGGAAGGGATCGTCAACGCAACCGCGCCGCATCCCGTAACGAATGACGAATTCGGGCGGACTGTCGGCAAAGTTTACAGCAGACCTCATTGGTTCCCCGTCCCCTCCTTTTTCTTCAAATGTTTATTCGGAGAGATGTCGATGCTGCTGCTGGAAGGGCAACGGGTTATGCCGCTCGTTGCGCTCTCGAACGGATTCTCGTTTCGGTATCCGACGGCGGAAGAGGCGCTGCGGCAATTGAAATCTTAACGCAAGCGGAATGTATATTCCGTCCCGGCAACGGCAAACACATCGCCGTCGGAGAGCGGATACGATTTATACGGCACGATGCGCTCCGTTCCAAGCCATGTGCCGTTCTTCGATCCAAGATCCTTCAATCCGTATCCGTTATCTTGATACGTTAGCTCCACATGCGTGCGCGAGACGCCGGCCGCGGTTTCGACATAATGTACGGCTCCGCCCGAACGGCCGATAATAAACGGGAATCGCTCCAAGTCGATTCGCTCGCCTGCCGAGCCGTCCCCCGGATGCCGTTCCAGGTAGGGACGCGCTTGTACGGCTGCCTTCTCTTCCGCCCCTCTCATACCCGCAGAACGCGGCAACAGCGAGGTCGCATCCGACTGAGGCGAGAAGAGCCCTTCCGTCTTATGGGCTAATTGTTGGTAATATCGTTCGTCCGCCGCTTCCCCGTTCGGCGGCGCGACGGGAACGCCCGCCCCCGCCGGATCGGGCAAGTTTTCCTTTTCATTCGTCCTCAGCTTGGCGCTTACTTTCTCCGCCTGAAAGCTTCGGAAAGAGAAAACCGCTTCGCTTCGCCCGCTTGCTTCGGCTCGTCGAACCGCTCCCCCCGTATCCGGATCCATCGAATCGTAAAACGGCAGTACCGCCGCAGGCCGGTTCGGACGAAAATGAAAATACCCTTTCCACCAGATGAATACGAACGCTCCCAACAGCGCGGTTAAGCCGAGACATACATAAGCCATTCCCGGTCCCGGGGCCGCATCATATACAAACCGCCACAAAATGGCCGCGGCTGCGACGCAACTAAGCGGAACGTACAGTTTTCTAGGCTGGCGCTCCCGCAGATCGTCTTCATCGTCTTTCATTTCGTCCGCCGCAAAGGCTGCATGATCCGACCCTCCGGCAAAGCCTGCGCCGGACATGACGTACCGGCCGGGCTCGTACGGATCGGAACGCGAATCGCCGGCGATTGGATAGCCGGCTTCCGTTTGCGGCGCGTCTTCGAAAGACATGTCGCGCCGTCGGCTATCGTACGCCAACTCCGTTCTCCCGCCGCCCCGTTGGGCGGTCCGTTGCGCATTGTCGAACTCGCGTATTTCTTGGGCCGATTCGGATGTTCCCGCTTCTCCATGAGACAGCAATTGCAGCAAAAGCGACTTGCATCCGGCGACCGTAAAAGCCGGATCTCCGCAATATTGCAAGATGCGCTGCAATCCGGAGCCGTCCGGCTCGATCACATACGCAAGCAGCTTCATGGCGAGCGAACGAATCTTCTCCCGCACCGGCTGCTCGCGGGAAAGCGGATCGCGCAAAGGAGCGTACGTAAAGAATAAACGCCCCTTTCTTGGCGAACCTTCGACAAAAATATAATCCTCATGAAGCCAGTAGTTATTCGCTTGAAGCATGTAAATAGCGCAATCGTCCAAAGCCGCGGCGATTTGGAGCAGCAAATGGTAATATTCCTGCTGCGTGAACCGCTCTCCTTGCAGCGCTTGGGAAAGCATCCGTTTGCCTGCGATGTTGTAGTGCAAGCTGACGTGAAAATCCAATTCCCGGATGACGAGCGGCAGCAAATGGGGGATATCGACCGATTGAATCATGTTGACCTCGATCGAAGCAAGATGCTCGTTTCGCAATCCTTCCGTATGCTCCAGCACCATAAAGATCGAACCGTTTTGCATAAAATCCGTTTGGAAACCGTACATATGCCCATCTCCTCCTGCTTGTCACTGCAAATAGAAATAAGCGGTCCATGCGCCCGGCAGCACAGCGTACATGAACGGGAATCGGAGCTGTTTCATTCGTTGCATGGGGATCGGCCGCCATTTGCGCATAAACGGCAATTGGAATACCGCCAGCGGCATACGGCGCATGCGCGAGAATTCCCGGCGAAACAGCACGATCACGACTCCGATTAGTCCCGCATACAAGATCGAGTACATGATCGAATAGAGCGTAAACTGCAGTCCGATTAACGCGCCTAACGCGCCGAAGAGCTTCACGTCGCCCGCTCCGACCGCACCGAGCGCATATAAAACGAGCATGACCGCAATACCGCCCGCCATACCGGCCAAGGCGAACAACAAGCCGTCCCATCCTCCGCTCCAACCGTGAAACGTGAGCCCGGCAAGCACGGCCGGCACGGTAAGCCGGTTCGGTATGATCGAATGTAAAGCATCCGTATAAAAGGCCGCGAGCAAAAATACGGCGCATAATATCAATTCGAATTTCAAAATGAGTCCCCCCTTACGGCTTTGACGCCCCGTCGTTTTTTTTCCGAACGTCGAAAGCCATCTCCGTCCGCCCCCCGCCTTCCGCTTCAACGGCCAAATTCCACATTCCCGGCGTCGTGTTTCCCGATACATGCCATTCCCATACGACATATCCTTCTCCGTCTGCGGTTGCCATCCCTAAATGCTTGGCGACGCTCACGCCGCTTTTATAGTAAACCGTCAAATTGGCCGTGCCGCCGGGCGCGATTTTGGCGGTTAATTTCGCTTTTCGGCCGGGTAGAAGCGGATTCGGTTCCAACGAAACGATCTGCGGCTTCTCCCCTTCTCCGTCATCGTCTCCGCGGCCTGCGGCGGAAATATCGCCGATCCATACCCTCTCCTCCGCCTTTGCCCGCAATACGAGATCCCGGTTCAAGAGCGGAACTTTCATCGGAAGCTTGTAGCTAAGCTCCAAAGCGAAATAAGGATCTTTCTTGTCTTTTTTCAAAATAGGAATGCGCACCCGCGATACGCGGATACGTTCAAACTCCAAAATATGCTCCTGTACAAACGGCTTCATGAACGGTTTGATGAAAGCATCGCCGAACGCCTCGTGTACCGAGTCTTCCGCGGCCCGAAACCATTTCGAATCCCGAATCCAATCGCCGATCGGCGGCGGAAACAATTGATCGAAGCTTTCGGCAACCTCTTCCGCCGAAAGCTTGTCCGAGGTACCTTCCGCATCATTCGGCGCTTCCGCAGATCCGCTCCCCGGCACTCCGGAATTTCCTCCGTCCGCTTGCTCCTCCCGATTCTCAAAAGCCAGCATGACCGGATAGAAGTGTGCGGCTACCTGCTTCGTCGCCTCGGCCGCCGTCATCTGCAACGCCATCGTAATGAACGACATTTGCACAATATACACCAGGAAAACGACGAACATGAGAAAGACGGGAAGCGCCATTGCAGCTTCGACGACCATACCGCCATCCTCCCGCCGCAGCCATCCCCAGCGGTACTTCATTCGCAACACCATCCTGCTCTAATAGAGGTTCTGAACACGCATTAATATGAAAATGCCGCCTTTTTCGTCGCATAATACCGGTTGTTTTCCACTTCGCCATGCAGCAATCCGACGTATCCAAGCATTCTCATCATGCCCGGCATAAACCAAAGGCGAATGGAAGTGCGAACTTCGCCCCGCACATACGTCGGCTTCTCGGCGGGATTCGCCCCGGTATTGAATTGGATCAACGCCAGCATGCGCGACATCGTTTTCCCGTTATCGCTATGAAACATCAGGAACATACGCATATGGTCTTTGTACGTCAACTTGATCGGTACATATTTGGACAATGTCAAGCTTCCTTTATTGACCAGTTCCAGCAAATCCGCGATAGCATGCTCAATGCCGTACAGGAGCGCCGCCGCCAGTACGAGCAGCGGATGGCCCATTCTGGCGTTCTCGGCCAGACCTTCCATCGTGCGAATCGCCAGTCGCATGCCGAATATTTCCCCGTATGCGGCCGCCAAATTGCCGCCCGGATTATGGAATCCGTACAGAATATATTCCAGCTCCTGGTTGTTTACGCCCAACGTATTGATTAACGCATCGTCCGGCTCGGAGGAAGCGAATAAATGCTTTAACTTGGCAGGATCGAATGAACGGAATTGATGAACCGCATATTCATTGCGGTAAAATTCGTCTCTTAGCTCCGCCAGCATATCGGACATGCCGCCGAACAATCCGTCCATCATAGACATCGATTCTTTTCCCGCGTCACCCGGGTCCTGGCTCACGCCAACTTGCTTCGCTTCTTCCCCGCCGGATTGTTCGTTGAAAGCTCGGTTGGCATCGTAATATTGCTCCAAGCGATTGTAATTTTCCATTTGCGCTTTGGCCCGGTCCTTCAGCTTTGCAATATTGTCGATCAAATTTTTCGCCTGCTTCAGTTGCTGTTTCCCTTTGTTCTCCAAGTTTTTCCGTTCCCGTTCCGAAGTGCGGTGCCGTTCAATTTCCGCCGTGCGGGCGACGATCGTCCTCCCGCTGTCCGGATCATAATCGCTGGCATACTTGTCGAATTCCTTTTTCATCTCCCGCACCGATTGCTTTAAAGATCCCGCGCCCGCATTTCCAATGAAATCGGATAAAGCATCCGCGGCCTGCGATTGAAATCGATCGACCGCCGTGGAGACGGAAGCGAAGAGCGCGTATTGGCGTTCCGTCTCGGAGCGGAACTCGTCAAAGAACGAATCCGGCAAAATCAATTGGTCCGCCGAACTGCGAATCCGCTTCACCGTTTCGGAAATATCGGCGGGAACGGCGGGAATGCCGGCAGGGGGCGTATCGCTGTCCTCTACCTTCTCGTATTTGGCGTTGTTCGGATTGCTGTCGGCCGCGGCAATGACTTGTTTCATCTCGTCGTTCAACTCGCGAATGCGATCGAATTTGGCCGGCAGCTTATCCGCCATTTGCCGGTGCCTGTTCTCTGCCTGCCCGGCAGCACGCGTCATTTGGCCGGTTAATTGGGAAGCTTCGTACTCGTATAAAGCCGTCTCCCATACATACCTCTTCGGTTCGTCCTCGTCCAAATTCGCATCGTAACTCCTCTTATAGGCGTAGTCCGCATACTGCGCGGCGATATCGGCGGCGGTGGAAATCGATCCGATCGTGCGATCGCTCAAATCCAGCCCGCCGCTGCCGGCAATGTAACCGGCAACTTGCCGCGCCTTCTTGCCGGCCTCCTTCATCTCGTTCACAATCTCGTCGATGAGCGCCTCGCGTTTATCGAACAATTTCCCTAGCCGTGCAAGCAAATCCGTCGTGTTGGACGCTTCCTTCATCGCGGCCGACATCGGCTTGAAGCGGTTGACGACTTCCAGCGTGAAATCGATCGGAGCCTTATACTTCATTTCCTCCAAGATTTGCCGCTCGAAAATCGCGTATTGTCCCAACTCGCGCGAAAAAGCGACGGACTGCGTATCCAGCCGCGTGTCCAATAAATGAAATGCGGCGCCCCTGCCGGATTGCATATGCAAGCTGTCCCGCAATAAGGAGGCCATCATTTCGTTGCCGTCGCTCTCGCCGAACGCAAATAATCCGTATTTTTCATGCAATTCCGGATCGAATGCCGACATCACGGACCTCATGCTCGCTTTGGCCAATTGTTCCGTGTGCATTTGAACTGCGGCAATGCGCGCATAATCGATAAAAACGGCCATAAAGGTAAATATCGAAGCAAAAATCATCATCAGAAAAACGGACACCGAGCCCCGTGCGGAAAAACATAACGTTTTCACGCTTTCATCATCTCACTTCTTCAATTTCGAAATTACTTTTGTTTCTTGCGCAGCACTTCACGCGCCTGATCCCTGTCGATTCCTTCCTCCTTCGTCCCGAACTTCCTTCCGTAATAGCGGGCGAGTTCAACCGTTCGAACGAATTCGACCGGATCGACGATCGAGGAACTTAAGCCGGTTTCAACGCGCACCTTGCCCATGATTTTTTCGAGCGGCGGAAACCGCAAAGGGTTATGCAAGCGAACGGCAACCTTTCTTTGTAACAAGGCATTCGTATATATCATTTCGCCTGAAATGCCTTGCGGAATATATCGGGCGGCGTTGCCCATCTTGGTCAGCGGCAAGCCGCCGCCCGGCGACGGTTCGGCGCTTGCTCCCTGTCCATGAAGGCCGTTCCTCCCGGATACGACGAACCGCGCCGGCTCATACTGCTGCGATAACCCGAATAGAACATCGAGCGCGCGGTCGTCGGATAATCGCCAATATAAACCGTCATGCCTCCCCTCCGGCACTTCTCCCGTTTTCGGCGCTTTGCCGCTGTTGTCCCAACTGTATGCGGCCCGGTCGACGGCCGTCGACGCGACGTATACCAATACGACTTTCTGATACATATATAGGCAAAAAAACAAAAGCGCCGTCAGAATGAAAAAGATGACCGGGAACAGCATGGAAGCTTCGATCGTGAAGCTCCCCCGTTCGTCCGACAGCCACTTCCCGCGCCGATGGCTAATCTTCGAATAATTTATTCGACTGCTCATCGGCCCTGCCCATTAACGACTCGATAAAATTCATAATTTGCGTTCGAAATAAAAGGACGATAATAATAAGTACGGCAATGATGAATATAATTTCCACCGTCCCCAATCCCTCTTCTTCGTTCCATAATGTTCGCAGCCAAGTCCGCATCCTTTTCACTCTCCTCTTCATGATTCGCGATTGACTCGTTTGCGCCGCTTCCTCTACTTCATCATGAGAAAAATCGGCGTACAAACTAACGCAAGCAAGACAAAAAATATAACGACCATCGGAAATACGAGCTTGGAGGAAGCTTCCTCGCCTCTCGTGCGGCTGATCGCCTTCCGCTTCTCCCATAACATCCGCGACAAATCCCGCAATGCGGTTACGAATTCGTCGCCGCCGCGGCGGTGGTTCAGCAAAATGGTCGTCGCAAAAATCGATACTTCCTGAACGGCGCATCGTTTGCTGAATTGCTCGAACGACTGCTGGAAAGAATACCCGTTCCGCCATTCATTGATCATTTGAATCAGCTCTTTATACAACGGATGATCGGCCTGCTCTTGTTTTCGTTCGACGCATTGCGCCAGCGCTTTTTGGACCGTTTCTCCCGCATTGACCAACAGCGTAATTTTATTCAGCAATTCAGGCAATTCCAATACAATATCTTGCTGGCGCCGAACGACCTTTTTCGCCAAATCCTGAATCATCGCGGCAGGTATGAGTACAGCCATCACCGCGCCGAGCGCGAATCCGGCAGCCTCCCCATCCGTCAGCAGCGACACCGCGCAGCCGAAGACAAGCGATAAATAGCTGTAATTCAACCATTCCGCAAGAAAGAACGGCGTTAACGTCTGCGCGTTCGCACTGCCGTACAGCGTCTGAATGGAACGTTGAATTTTGAACAGCAGCAACGGGTACCGTTCTGTCGGCCGCAGCTTTTCCAATACGTACAGCATGGGCGGAGCCAAGCGGGCGAGCTTGAACCTGTCCGCATTCGTCCGAACTTCCCGCGCGTAGGTCTGCCCCGCAAGCGTGTACAATACGATCCAGGCAAGCAGCAACAATAGAAGGCAAAATATCCAAACCGACGGCTGCATCGGAAACGTTCACTTCCTTACACTTGAATATCCATAATTTTGGCAATCAGCCAATAGCATGCGCCTAGCGCGAGCAGCGCGACAGTAGAGACGATATATCCCGCCATGCCGCGCATCGGCTCCAAAAAATCGGGAGCGCTAACGTTCAGAAATGCGATAAATAGAAACGGGGCTGCCATCACCGCTTTGGATTCGAACCGTTTCTGCGCGATCATGACCGAAATTTCCTGCTGGATATCCAATTTTTCGCCGATCATCGCCGATGTGCGCCGCACGACTTCCACCAAATCGCCGCCGGTCCGCTTGCATGTCGTAAACACGTCGGCGAAATTCGTAATATCTTCGATCGCCGCGCGACGGCTAAAATCTTGAATTGCCCGTTCGATCGGCTCGCCATTCTCCAACCGGAAACAAATGACCTTGAATTCCCGGATCAAATCGGTCTGCATATCGGGGTATAACAATTGCAAATCTTGAATCGCTTCGCGAAAACCGTTTTCGACCGAACGGCCGGCAGCCAAAGAGGAAGCGAGCGAATATAGCGCTTGCTTGAACTGGAAGCCGAGTTCCGCGCGCCGCTTGGCAAGCAGCGCCTTTTGCCTGACGCGCGGATACAACGCGCCTCCGCATGCCAGCAATACCGCAAATGCAATATGCTGATAAAATAAATATCCGATCGCGAACAATACGGCTGCGGCCGCGGCGAACGACACGATTCGCTGTTTAGGCGACAGGCGATAGACGGTATAATCCGGAAGTGTATTGTTTTCCATTGAACCATGCCCCCTTCGTGCCAAATTCCGTCATAGTGCAATGCCGGCCATGCGCAGCTTCTGCGTATGTTCAAGCCGAAACTCCGTTGGCCGCAGCGCTCCGATCACTTTCCCGTCCGTCTCCGTTTCTTCCTCAAAACGGTATAACGGTTTCAGAATCACCTCCCCCCGGCGCATGCCGCTTACTTCGCAAATTTCCATCACTCTGCGCGAGCGGTCGCGCAAACGCGACAAATGAATAATGATATCGATCGCCGAACCGATCTGCTGCCGAACGACTTCCACCGGCAAATCGGCCCCGCTCAGCACCATCGTTTCCAAGCGGCTGATCATATCTTTCGTTCCGTTCGCATGACCTGTCGACAAGCTTCCGTCATGCCCGGTGTTCATCGCCTGCAGCATATCCAGCGCCTCCGCGCCGCGCACTTCGCCGACAACGATTCGATTCGGCCGCATTCTGAGCGAAGCCCGAATCAAATCCCGGATCGTCACTTCACCCTTTCCCTCCGTATTGGCATTGCGCGTTTCCAACGAAACGAGATTCGGGACGGTGCGTATTTGCAGTTCTGCCGAATCCTCTATCGTAATGACGCGCTCGTCTTCCGGAATAAACTGGGATAATGCGTTCAGAAATGTCGTTTTCCCCGACCCGGTTCCCCCGCTAATGAAGATGTTGTATTTGGCGCGTACTAATGTTTGCAAGAATTGAGCCGCTTCGCCGCCAAGCGCTCCCTTGGCAACCAAATCCTCCATCGTCATCGGCCGTTCGGGAAATTTGCGGATCGTCATCGTCGGCCCTTTCAGCGCAATCGGCGGCAAAACGACGTTGACGCGCGAGCCGTCCGCCAGCCTCGCGTCCACAATCGGGGACGATTCGTTGACGACGCGGTTTACTTGCGCTACGACGGATTGGATAATATCCTCCAGTCTTTCCCGGCTCTCGAACGAGACGGATACTTGGCGCACCCGGCCGTCTTGCTCGATGAATATTTCCTTATGGCTATTGATCATAATTTCCGTAATGGCCGCGTCTTCCAGAAACGGCTGCAACACATCCAGCCCGCGGAAGGAGTGGAACACTTTGCGGACGATCTCCCTTTTATCCGCGGCGGTCCATCGCTCCCGTTCCGCACGCCGGAATACGGCGGATTCGATATGTTCGAGCAATTCTTCGTCCCCGGTGGAAGCGGATAAATTCAGTCCGGCGCGCACTTGATTGCGCAGCTCGAGCACCAGCTTTTCATTCATGTGGCGATGTCCCTCCGCATTCCGCCGCCGGTTCCGCTTCCCGCTCCCATTCCCCCCATGCAAAGCTTCAGCACCTCTGTTTGAAACACGGGCGAGAGCAACAGCAGCTCCGTTCGGTTTACTTGTTTCCATGAGGGCACGTAAGGAAGATAACCGTATATTTGCATATCCGAGCCGGCCGGCCGATTCGTCATTTTTCCCATATACCGATTGACGACAAATCGCGTTTTGCGCAGCATGGCCGCGTATTCCTCGCGATTCGCGTTTTTCATTTGCCTTAGCCAAATATCCGTTTTATGCATGCTCGAAACATCGTCCTGCGTAAGCCATATAATGCTGTCGCTCCGGGAAAGCGCCGTTACATTCCTTTCATGCAGCGACGACTCCAGGTCGACGAGTATCACATCGTATCCGCCGCAGTCCGCCATCAAATCCAGCAATGTTAGCGTATCCGCCTTCGTCATTTGCATCATTTCATCGGCATGGTCGATCGGCTCGAAGTAATCCGCCTTTGTCGCCGTATCATGGGATTTGTATTTCAACGGCGTAAACGCCGTCTCCAACGTTTGTTCCTTGGCATGGTTCTGTTCCGCCCCGGATTTGGCCGCGGCATGGCCTGCCTTCATATAATAAAGAAGCTGGGCGAACTTGTTGGATTGACCCGATGTAGGCGTCGCGCCAAAAAAGATTCCCGAACTGTTCAACGTCTCCAGATTTAAATAAAAAACCCGTTCCCCCCGCAGTCCCAGCTGCTTGGCCGCATTTAGCGCAACCGTCGTCTTGCCGATGCCGCCGACCGCCGAATAAAACGCAACGATCCGCGCCTTGCCTTGTATTTTCGCCAGCGATAAAGCTTGTACCCGTTCCGTCGCATAGGCGGATATCAGGGAGGAAAGCAGCACGTTTAAAGGTTGATATTTTTTCACAGCGGTCCATTTGCCGCCTGGCCGTTCCAAGTCGTTTTCGACCAATTCAACGATAACGTTGCCGGAATGGTGCCCGTTTGACACCGAGTCCAAGAACGGCGTTTCCGCCGCCAGCAGATCGAAGTAAGGCTGCAATTGAATATAATGACGGAGCGTATCGGGCTGCGAGAACGATTTAACCGTTACTTTGTGCGCGTATTCCGACGTTTCCACATACCGCATAAACAGTTCGATATAATACTTGTCCGCCGACGCCAAAATCATTTGAATGCGATCCATATGTCCCTCCCCAACAAAAAAACCGCCAACAAACGCAGTGATCCTGCGTTTTGTCGACGGTGCTTCCGTTCGTTCCATGGTATTCTTTTACGCTTATCGTTTTTTTCTGGCCAACACCTCCCAGTCCGTTCCCTCTTCGCACTGTCAACACGACGGCTAGGTGCATAAAGAACAAAAAACCGCCAACAAACGCAGTGATTCTGCGCTTCGTTGACGGTGCTTCCGTTCTTCATCGTATCATTTCGTTGAACATAGAATATCACAGCATTTTACAGTTTGCAAGATTAATTTTTTCCGTTCATACTATGTAAATGGCAATCATCTTGAACATACATAAGGAGTTTGGAAAGTATGCGCACATTGAAAAAAATGTTATTATGCTTTGCCGCGCTGGCGGTTATGCTTGCCGTTATCGCCGGCTGCAGCCAGGACAACCGGCAAAGCGGAATGATCGATGCGAAAATCGTCAGAGTGGTGGACGGCGATACGATGGAGGTGTCGTTCCAGGGCAAAAAGGAAAAACTTCGCCTTCTGCTCGTGGATACGCCGGAAACGGTTCATCCGAACAAACCGGTCGAACCTTTCGGATCGGAAGCCTCGCAATTTGCCAAAGAGACGCTCGAAGGCCAAAACGTCAAACTGGAGCTGGACGTCTCCGAGCGGGATAAATACGGGCGTCTGCTCGCTTATTTATGGATTGGCGACCGCATGTTTAACGAAATGCTGTTGGAGGAAGGGTTGGCGCGCGTCGCCTACGTCTATCCGCCGAACGTGAAATATGTGGATCGGTTCCGGGAAATTCAGAAAGAAGCGCAGTTGGCCGAGCTCGGAATATGGAGCATCGAAAATTACGCGACTGACAAAGGCTTCGATGCGGATATTGCGGCGAAAGCGCAACAAAATGCCCCCGAAAAGAAAGGTTCGAGCGCGAAGTCGGTTACCGGCCAGGAAAAATCATCGTCCCAAATAGAAGAGACGAAAGATAAATCCCAAACTACGGCGGGCTGCAAAAATCCGACGATCAAAGGAAACAAGAGCAAGAAAGGCGAGTTGATCTATCACGTGCCGGGCGGTCAATCTTATGAAGTAACCAAAGCGGAGGAAATGTTCTGCACAGAGGAAGAAGCGCAAGCTGCGGGATATCGTAAGGCGAAAAGATAGGGAGCGCTGAACTTACGCGCTGCAAGCGGTACGGTCTCGTTGGTCAACTGGGCTGTTCGGGTGCTGATTGTTCGGACGAAACTGCCTTCGACAAGTCCTCCGTCCGGGTTGCGAATTGTTCGGGCGTAAAAAGTTACGTCGTCGCGAATTTGGCGGACACTGGTTCCGTTAATTCGGCAAAATGGGCACATTTTTCGCGATTGGCGGACACACGTTCCGCTATCCGCCCCGAAACGGGTCCAAATCGGGCGTTTTGTCACAGATAACGGATCCTGTGTCCTCCAACATGCCGAAAAGGGGGCATTTTTGCAAAATAAGGGATCCTGTGTCCGCATCGCGAATGGTAGAAGGGGAATGTTCGACATGTTGTTTGATCCATGCCTTGATCATCGGTGAATCCACCTAGCGAAGTTCAACTTCTAGCGCTTCAACGTTCTCCGTGAAAGAGACTGCAACGTCCGCATCACGCAATATCTTGGAGTTTCACGGTACCGTCCGCTCTTTGTCGCCATCTTTAGTCGCCTTCTGTCCAAGTACCGCAACCTCACCTTTCAGCTACTTGATTCTGAACTGTTGCTCTTCATCTGCATACCCTTGGTGGCACATTTCTTCATACTGCCTAATAAGTGAACGAAACTCACTCATAGCCCGGCTCTGCACGGTTAAGAAGGTTGCATGCCTGTCCCACGAGAATTGAAATTCATACTCCTCTACAGTTACCAGTTGTTTAATGGACGATTCTTCCTTAGGGCTGGTGTCGGCTATCTCGTATTTTCACTTTTTCAGCTTTTGATCATTTCCTTCTTATCCAGGACGTACATGATCTGTTGCGCCTGAATAATAGCGGTATACTGTATCGTGATTTGATCCCATAGCATGTCAAGCGGCGAATGATCCGCAATCTGACCCATGATTTCTAGCGTATCTTCCGGGAAAAATTTTCGGAAGAATCCATGTGTTACAGCATTGCTGTTCCCCTTGGGGGCGCCGCCTTCGTTTCCGAGCGCATTCTTATTTCCGATAGGATCGCCCACCTTCGACCCAATTTTCTTTGTAGTACTACGTTCGCCTTTTTGTAGTACTACATTCCATTGATCTCGACTTTTCCAATTGCTGATTGTCTTTTCTTTCTCATTGAGCATTTCAGCTATTTTACCATTTGTAATACCGCCCCCGTACTCGATGAATGTTTCAAGCGCTTTATCGCGGTGGGAGCTTCTCACTCTTGCCAGTATCTCATCATCTCACCCCCAATATTTGGTTTGAGTTGTTTTGCGCAAAAGAAAAAGACGTCCGTTTCAGCGCCTGGTTTGATATTTTTCAGTTTCTTAATTCCTTGATAACCTCAGGGATTCCTGTTTTTAGTTCTTCAACGTTGTATTCTTGCCCCAGTTCTTTCTTTAGCTTATTATAATCTTTTACTAAAGTAGTTACGAACTCTAGTGTAACTTCATTTTTGGGCAGGAAACTTCCAACATAATTAGACCAAGCTTCTATAAACACTTTGCTTCCATAACCCGCATTTTTTAATATGAATTCATGCGTGTAATCCTTACTAAGTATTAGCGATGGATCAACGCTTCCTAACATTATCTTTTTCCTTTGTATGCACAAATCTTTCACAAGATAAATCCTCGCCGAGATAAGAGCATACAACGGTGAATATAGATTAGATAACTGTTGTTTCTTCCACTTTCTTTTTTCTTTAAAAGGCTCAACGAGAAAGTGATTGCTAACTGCAATCAAAATAGCAACAGTGGCAGAGATTATCACAGACAAAATTCTTATGTCCATATTCATTGCCCTCCTTACGTCATACTTCGACATTAGGAGGGTTTTTCCTTCATAGAAAAAGCGCCCGAAGGCGCTTTGGTTATCAGTTTCATTAAAGATCATAATCATACACACGAAAAACAGTCTCATATTGAGCCATAACATTATTAGGTGAATCTACTACAACATATACCGTTGTTCCATTAGGAATCACTATATTAGGCACCGAAAGATAATTACTATTTGTTCGAGTTTTTGCATAAACTTCTGATTCTCTCCCATTATGATAGTCAATTTCCATTCCTAAGCGAAGTTTTGTTGCATCGTTGCCCAATATATGTGCCGAAAAAAACTTAGTCCCACCTGTATTATTTGTCCATGTAAACCAATCTTCATCCTGATCGTTTTGAATGAATAACTTGAAATCCTGCCCTGGAATAATTGTTAGAGCAGTTTCTTTAGTATCCCCAATGCCAATAGCAGTTGGGGTTATTTCACCCTTATTCGTGAACGCAGACGACGACAACGCAACCAAGCAGACGGCAACAAGAAGTAAAGAGAGAATTCTTTTCATGAATCTTCCACCCTTCTTATTATTTTGAGGCGGCCGCCCTCACCCCAAACTCTACCAATATTTACTTGGAAGTATATAGGTAAAATGTACTATTTGTCTAATTTTGTAAATAGGAAGAGCGACAAGACAAATGATAACTCTCTTTAGTATCGTACAAACTAGATTTTTCCCTCAATACTTCTCCTGTTGAATTGCAAACTGTTCATACAACCGCTTTGCATTCACTAACAAATAGAACCTGAAACACTTTATGTCACCTTGGCAAGTAATCTAGATCTATCGTTTAATTTAATTTTTGCAACTATCGCATATCCGGTATTGGATGGTGGGGTGGCCATGATCGTTACCTCCTTAAATCACCATAAGGAACCGCCTCCCCAAGCAGGACTCGGACACTCGGCATTCCCTAAAAAGCAGCGGAACCAACGAAAATGCAGCCCTATCTCCGCAGAGATCGAGGCTGCATTTTTCGCCGCATAGTGTCACAACGACATTTACCGCTTAGGTTCGCGAATATGCGGCTTCATATCGATCATATTGTCGATATTTTGCTCGAACTTGGCCATCCGTTCCTGCATATGCTTGCGATGCGATTCCAGGAGCGTTTTTTTCAAGACGTCCCGCGAAACGCCCTGCTCTTTGGCGATTTCGGCCAGCGTCTTTCCGCTCTTCATTTTTTCGAACAGCGTTTTCTCGTCCAGCTTCAACACGCCGAGCAGTTCGGGGCTCGCGATCCATCGCATGCGGAATTTCTTTTTGCAATCCCCGTGACAGCCGCGTTCCTCCTGCGCCTTTGCGCCTTTATCTGCCGGATCGACGGTTTGGGCAGGCGCCGCGTTGTCGGCATATGCGCTAAAAGGAATCGCCAACGCCAATACGGCCGGCAAGACGATCCTTTGCAACCACTTGTTCATAAAGTTTGCCTCCTCATACATTTTTTGGACTGCCTTATTAGTATGTTCAGCAAACCTTAAAACAAGCTTAATGAAACATAAAATTTTAACCGGACGAACAAGCCGATTACGGCCTGAACGGCGCCAAACGCTCGTTTAACGTTTTCGTCGCCGCGTACACTTGCCGGTATACGTCGAATAAACGGCTGTATTGCTCCGCCGCCGCAGCATTCGGCTCAAAACGGCGCCCTTGCTTCACGAATGCTGCGGCGCATTCCGCGAGATTCGCAAACCAGCCGCAGCCGACCGCAGCCAGCATTGCCGCGCCAAGCCCCGGCCCTTGCTCGTTCTCGAGCGTCACGATCGTCGCATTGAATACGTCGGCTTGCATTTGCAGCCATACGTCGTTCTTCGCCCCGCCGCCGATCGATACGATCGAATGCAGCGACTTGCCCCGCTCCCGCAGCATTTGCACCGACTCGTTCAAGGAGAACGTGATGCCCTCCATCACCGCGCGCGACATGTCGTCCCGGCCGTGCGAGCCGTCGAGCCCGATAAAGCTGGCGCGAATAACCCCGTCCGCATGCGGCGTGCGTTCCCCGACCAAGTACGGCGTGAACAACAATCCGTTCGAGCCGATCGGAACGTTCCCAACGCCGGACAAAAGCTCGTCGAACGATTCGCCGGCCCCGCCGCATACCGACCTCCACCATTCCAGGCTGTAGCCCGCCGCCAACGTTACGCCCATCACATAGAAAGCTTCCCGCTCGCCATGGTTGAAAAAATGCAGCTTGCCGGCAAAATCGCGGTCTTTCTCCTCTTCGTACGCGAGGACGACGCCGGACGTGCCGATGCTGCACATCGCCACCCCGAGCGACAGCACGCCGGCGCCGATCGCGCCGCACGCGTTGTCCGCCCCGCCGGCGAACACTTTCACCGCGGGGGAAAGCCCGGTCCGCTCCGCGATATAAGGCAGCAGCGTCCCGACCAATGCGGCGGATTCCGCAAGCGGCGGACAAATGCGCGGATCGATGCCGCAAGCTTCGCAAACGTCCGCGCTCCACGCTTTGCCCCGCACGTCAAGCAGCAATGTGCCCGCCGCGTCGGAATAATCCATATGGAGCTCGCCCGTCAGGCGGTAACGCAAATAATCTTTCGGCAGCAGAAATACGTCAGCCTGTGCATAGATCTCCGGCTCATGCTGCCGAACCCATAGCAGCTTCGGCAGCGTAAAACCTTCGAGCGCGCGGTTGCGCGTCACCTCCAGCAAACGTTCGCCAAGCATCCGCTCGATGTGACGGCATTGCTCCGTCGTGCGGGAATCGTTCCACAAAATCGCGTTGCGCAGCACGCGCCCTTCCCGATCCAGCAAAACAAGCCCATGCATTTGGCCGGAAAAACTGATTCCTTCAATCCGTTCCGCCCCGGAACCGAGCGACTGCGCCAATTCGCGCAAGGCCTCGACCGTTTGTTCTACCCAATGCTCCGGGATTTGCTCGCTATAGCCCGATTTTTCATGCAGCAAAGGATACGATTTCGAAACTTCCCCGCGCACTTTCCCTTCCTGGTCTACGAGAAGCGCTTTGACTGCGCTCGTTCCCAGATCCACTCCGATAACATATCTATCCTTCGTCATAGCCTTACTCCGACAGCAGATAACGGTTCAATGTCGCGCGCAGCACTTCTTGACGGCCCGATACGTTGCGGATCGGATGGTTGTGCAGCGCATACGCTTCCAGCGAACGAAGCGTCGCCTTGCCCGAAACCACTTCCAAGCCGATGCCCTCTGTAAAGCTTGCGTAACGGCTGTCGATCGCGTCTTCGAACACGCGGTCTTCGATCAGCTTGGCCGCCGTTTTCAAGCCTTTCGCAAACGTGTCCATACCGGCAATATGCGCATGGAACAGGTCTTCCGCTTCGAAGGAGCCCCGTCTCACCTTCGCGTCAAAATTTACGCCGCCCCGGCCTAATCCGCCGTTTTGAAGCACTTCGTACATCGTTAACGTCGCCGAATACAAATCTGTCGGGAATTCGTCGGTATCCCAGCCGAGCAGCAGGTCGCCCTGGTTGGCGTCGAGCGATCCGAGCACGCCGTTAATGCGCGCCACCCGCAGCTCATGCTCGAACGTATGCCCGGCCAGCGTCGCATGGTTCGCTTCCAAATTCAATTTGAAATGATCCTTCAATCCGTACGTTTGCAAAAATGCGATCGTCGTCGCCGCATCGGTGTCGTATTGATGTTTGGTCGGTTCTTTCGGCTTCGGTTCGATCAAAAATTGCGCGTCGAAACCGATTTCTTGCGCGTAATCGATCGCCATCCGGTATAGATGCGCCAAATTGTCGAGCTCCAGCTTCATATCGGTGTTCAGGAGCGTCTCATACCCTTCGCGTCCGCCCCAGAACACATAGTTTTCGGCGCCAAGCTCCTTGCCCACTTCAAGGCCCTTCTTCACTTGCGCGGCGGCGTACGCATAGACATCGGCATTGCAAGCCGTACCGGCCCCGTGCACAAAGCGCGGATTCGTAAACATATTCGCGGTGTTCCACAACAGCTTTACCTTGCTCGTTTTCATGTAATCTTTCATCATGCCGACGATCGCGTCCAGATTGGCGTTCGTTTCTTGCAGCGTATCGCCTTCCGGAGCGATATCCCTGTCATGGAAGCAAAAATAAGGGACGCCCAATTTTTCGACGAACTCGAAGTTCGCCTCCACTCTCGCCTTCGCCAAATCCATGCCTTGATAACGGTCCCAATCTCTTACAAACGTGCCGGCACCGAACGGATCGGTTCCGTTCGCCGTAAACGTATGCCAATAAGCGACGGCGAAGCGCAAATGCTCCTCCATCGTTTTGCCCGCGACTACTTCCCGCGGATTGTAATGCTTGAATGCCAGCGGATTCGTCGAATCCTTTCCTTCAAATTGAATCGGTTGCACGTTTTTGAAGTATGACATTTCGGTTCCTCCTCATCGTTTGGTCAAGCGCCCGGACCGACAACCGCGAACGCTTTGCCGTTGATATCGCTATCATAACATGCTATACTTAGTTTGTGCAATGAATAAACTAAGTTTCCAAACGAGATGGATTCATGATAGAATGAACGCATCTTTTTTCGAAAGAGGCTGCTCCATGAAAACGACCGGAGATCAACATTTGGTAAAAAAAATAAATACATCGCTCGTCCTCGAGACGATCAACCGTCACGCCCCTCTATCCCGCGCCAAAGTGGCGGAAATGACGAAATTGAATAAAGGTACCGTCTCTAATCTGGTGAACGAACTGATTGAGAACCATTTGGTTTATGAGATCGGAACGGGGGAATCGAGCGGCGGCCGGAGACCGGTCATGCTGCTTTTCAACAAAGAAGCCGGCTATGCGATCGGCGTAGATCTGGGCGTCGATTATATTTTGACCGTCCTCACCAACCTGCATGGCGAAATCGTGCAAGAATCGCTGGAAGCTTTGGCGAGCAAGTCGTTCCCTGCGGCGATGAAGCAATTAAAAGCGGCGATTGAAGCCATGATGCGGCAGGCGCCTCCGAGCCCGCACGGCATCGTCGGAATCGGCATCGGCGTTCCGGGGATCGTAGACGAAGAGGGTACCGTCCTGTTCGCTCCGCATTTGAAGTGGAGCGACGCCAACGTAAAGAAGGAATTGGAAGTCCATTTTCCTTACCCGGTTTATGTCGACAATGAAGCGAATGCGGGCGCGATCGGCGAGAAAAAGGCGGGGGTCGGCAAAGATGCCGCCAACCTCGTATATATCAGCGTCGGAACGGGGATCGGGACCGGAACGATCATCAACGGCGCTTTGTTTCGGGGGGCCAGCGGTTTCTCCGGCGAAATGGGGCATATGACGATCGAAGCGTTCGGCAAGCCGTGCACTTGCGGCAACCGCGGCTGTTGGGAGCTCTATGCCTCCGAATCCGCTTTGCTCGAGCTTGCCGAAGAGCGTCTCGCCGTACCCGAAGACGCGAATCTCGACGCCCTTCTCCGTAAGGCGGAACAAGGCGGCGCGGCCGCGATCGAGCTATTTGAGCATATCGGAACGTACCTTGGCATCGGAATCGCCAATATCGTCAATACGTTCAATCCGGAACTCATTATCGTCGGCAACCGCATGACAAAAGCCGAACGCTGGCTGCGCCCCGCCATTCAAAACGCGCTGGACGAAAGAGCGCTTCCTTTCCACCGCCGGCATGCGGCGCTCGATTTTTCGCGGCTGGGCGTCCGCTCCTGCGCCTTGGGCGCGGCGGACTTTGCCGTCGCCGGTTTCCTCGCAGGCATCAAAGTCGTCGTCCAATAAACAAAAACCATCGCCCGCAGCGAACCGAGGCATCCGCCAAACAGCGGGCTCCGGTCTCGTCTGCAAGAGCGATGGTTTTTCGTTCCCGTACTCGAGCCGCTTATTTCAGTATATCGTCGATCTCGCGCAGTTCCTCTTCGTCGAAATGGAGATTGTTTAGTGCGGCCACGTTCTCTTCGATTTGACTAACGCGACTGGCGCCGATCAAGGCCGATGTGACGCGTCCTCCGCGCAGCACCCAGGCAAGCGCCATTTGCGCAAGCGATTGTCCGCGGCGTGCGGCGATCCCCTGCAGTTTGACCGCTTTGGCGACGACCTCCTCGGTAATGTCTTTCTCCTTCAAGAAACCGTTTCTGGCGGCGCGCGAGTCTTTCGGGATGCCGTTCAAATATTTATCCGTCAGAAGTCCTTGCGCAAGCGGGCAAAAGGCGATACTGCCCACGCCGTTCTCCTCCAGAACGTCTTGCAATCCGTCTTCGATCCAACGGTTCAGCAAGGAATAGGACGGCTGATGGATCAATAGCGGCGTTCCCAATTCCTTCAAAATGCGCACCGCTTCCGCCGTTTGTTCCGCGTTATAGTTGGAGATGCCGACATATAACGCTTTCCCTTGCCGCACCGCCTGGTCCAACGCGCCCATCGTCTCTTCCAGCGGTGTATCCGGATCCGGCCGATGCGAGTAGAAAATATCGACATAATCCAGTCCCATCCGCTTCAAGCTCTGGTCGAGGCTGGCGGTCAAATTTTTCTTCGAGCCCCATTCGCCGTATGGCCCTTCCCACATATAAAATCCCGCTTTGGTGGAAATGATCATCTGGTCGCGGTAAGGAGCGAAATCCTTCTTCAACATCGCGCCGAACATTTCTTCCGCCGAGCCCGGGGGCGGCCCGTAATTGTTGGCCAAATCGAAGTGGGTAATGCCCAAATCGAACGCCGCGCGCAGCATCGCTCGCCCGTTCTCGAACGTGTCGACCCCGCCGAAGTTATGCCATAAACCGAGTGAAATCGCCGGCAGCTTCAACCCCGATTTGCCGCAGCGATTGTACCGCATCGTACCGTATCTTTCCGGATTCGCCTCATATCCCATGTTCCAAACCTCCTGTTATGATTGTAAATGGAACCATATATGTACAATTCAAATACTAAAAGGTTGGGAAACGAAAGTCAATCGATTACCCGAAACGTTCCCGTGCCGATCGTGCCAAGGTTCCCCTCCCCGCCTAAGATGCGGCCGGACACGGTAATCATTTTGCGCGATTGATGCACGATTTGCGCCTCCACGAGCAGTTTGCCGACATGCAGCGGCGCGACGAAATTGACGTTCAAATTGGTCGTGACAGTCTTCTCTTCCGGCCTGGCCGCAAGCACCGCAAGCCCCATCGCATTGTCCAGCAGCGACGACAGCACGCCTCCATGCACGATGCCGATCAGGTTCAAATGATGGGATTCGGCCTCAAGGCTAATCGTCACGGTACGATCGTTCAACTCTTCGATGCGGCAGCCGAGATAGCCCCAGAAGGTTCTCTCGGCGGCTTCTGCCATTCGGCTCATATATGCGAGTCTGTCCTCGTTGTTCGTCATGTGGCGAAACACCTCCTATCGGCCATAAGCGCCTTCCTTTTCAGCCTCGCCCCGACCCGGAGGCCTTGCATGCCGTTACTTCGTTCCGTTCAATTCTTCCTCCAACAGCTTGCGGCGCAGCACTTTGCCGATAATCGTTTTCGGAAGCGATTCGCGAAACTCCACTTTCCGCGGCACCTTATACGCGGCGAGCCGTTCGCGGCACCAAACGTCAAGCTCCCGCTCGCTCAGCGCCGCCCCTTCCTTCAACACGATATAGGCTTTCACCGTTTCGCCGCGATACTCGTCGGGAACGCCGGCCACGGCGGCTTCCTTAATCGCCGGATGCTCGAACAGCACCTCTTCGACTTCGCGCGGGTAAATTTTAAACCCTCCGGCAATGATGACATCCTTCTTCCGGTCGACGATCGCGAAGAATCCGTCCTCATCCATCGTCCCCATATCCCCCGTATACAGCCAACCGTTCTTCAGCACGATCGACGTCTCTTCCGGCCTGTTCCAATATCCTTTCATTACTTGCGGGCCTTTGACCGCCAATTCTCCGATTTCGCCGATCGGCAGCTCTTCGCCCGTTTCCGGATCGACAATCATCGCCTCCGTGTCGGGGAAAGGGATGCCGATCGTGCCGATTTTCCTTTTTTCCCATACCGTATTCGCATGCGTGACCGGCGACGCTTCCGTTAGCCCGTACCCTTCGATCAGCCGTCCGCCCGATAACGCCTCGAACCGGTCCTGCACCTCGACGGGCAGAGGGGCCGAGCCGCTAACGCAAGCTTTGATCGAGGATAAATCGTATTTCCGAATATCGGGATGATGAATGAGCGCGATATACATCGTCGGCGCGCCGGGGAAAATGGTCGGCCGCATTTTGTCGATCGTTTCCAGCACTTGCGCGACCTCGAATCTCGGCAGCAAAATTAACATGCCCGCCGCATACATGCATTGATTGAGCAGCACGGTCAAACCGAATACGTGAAAACACGGCAATGCCGCCAAATACCTCTCCTTGCCCGCGTCCGACCGGTAAAACCAATGATTGACCTGCAACGTATTGACGATCAAATTATAGTGCGTCAGCATCGCTCCTTTCGGAACGCCTGTCGTCCCGCCCGTATACTGGAGAACGGCCGTATCTTCGCGGGCGTTCACTTCCGCGCATACCGGCGTCGCCGGCGCGGCGGACAACAGCTTCGTGAACGATCGTACGCCGTCAACGTATTGAACCGACAAATCGAGGCCGTCTTTTTTTGCTTTGATCGGATACAAAACGTTTTTCGGAAACGGCAAATAATCTTTCATCGAAGTGACGATGACATGCCGCAGATCGGTCTTCGATTGAATATTCAACACCCGTTTATGCATAAAATCGAGCGTCACGATGGCGATCGCTCCGGAATCGGCCATTTGCTGCCTTAATTCGCTTTCCATGTAAAGCGGATTCGTCTGAACGACGATCGAACCGTTCATCAATGCGCCGAAATAAGCGATCACCGTTTGCGGGCAGTTCGGCAGCATAATCGCCACCCGCTCCCCCGCCTCGACGCCAAGCGACCGCAGCGCGTTCGCGAATTGATAGGAAGCGTGCAGCAATTCGCGGTACGTCATACGTTTGCCCATGAAATAAAGCGCGGTATTGTCGGGAAATCGCCTGGCCGACTCGATAAGAAACTCGGCGATGTTATGCTCCGGATAATCGTAAGTCTCTGCTACCTCTTGCGGATAATGACGCAACCAAATCATGGAGGAACTCATGGACGGTTTCCATCTCCTTCCGGCAGGTTTTCGTTCTTGCGATTACACGGTATATTTCTCTCCCTCGATGACGCGAGCCGCGATTTCTCTCTTTAACCGCACCGTGTCGACCGGTACGGAACGGGCCAGTTTCTTCAGGATCGACAACTGCGTACGCAGCGTATCGCCCGATTCCAATGCCGCCAGCGAACGTTTCGCAATCGACTCGATCCGCTCGAACGCTTCATGAACGAATACTTGCGTCATTTGCATCGCATGCCGCGCTTTCGTTTCGCCAACGCGCCCGATCATCTTTTTCGTCCGGACGAGCGCGCTTTCCATGGCGTAAATTTGAATCATCATATCCGCCAAATGGCTCAACATTTCTTGTTCCTCTTCGATGTTCGCCTGATACTTCTGCACGGCGAGGCCGCCAATCATCAAGAAGATCTTTTTGGCCATGGACAGGGAATGCGTTTCTTGTTCCAACGCGCCTTCGAACGTCTGCCCGGGAACGAGCTGCAGCAGTTCGGATTGGAGCGCCTGCAATTTTTCCATGAGCGGCAGTTCTCCCTTTAGCGCCTTTTTGAGCAGCGTGCCTGGCACGAGCAGACGGTTGATTTCATTCGTTCCTTCAAAAATGCGGTTAATGCGCGAATCGCGGTAGATGCGCTCGATTTTGTATTCCTGAATGAAGCCGTACCCGCCGTGGATTTGCACCCCTTCATCGGCCACGAAATCGAGCGCTTCGCTGGCGAACACTTTATTAATCGAGCATTCGAGCGCATATTCCGAGATGCCTTTGGCGGAATGCGCGCCCGCGTCCGGGCTCGTATGATCGATATGCTTCAGAATCATGTCGATCAGGCCGGAAGTGCGGTAAACCATGCTCTCAAGCACATAAGTGATCATGTTCATCTCGGCCAGCTTCTGCCCGATCAGCGGAAAGGAAGATAGCGGCTTGCCGAATTGCGTGCGGGTATTGGCGTATTGCGACGCGAGAGCGATCGCTTCCTTGGCGCCGCCTAAACAACCCGCGCCCAGCTTGAAGCGGCCGATATTCAAAATGTTGAAGGCGATTTTATGTCCTTTGCCGACTTCGCCGAGCAAATGGTCCGCGGGAATGCGGGCGTCCTCGAAAAAGAGCGGACAGGTGGAAGAGCCTTTAATGCCCATCTTTTTCTCTTCCGGCCCAACCGTAAAGCCGGGCGTATCCCTTTCCACGATGAACGCGCTGAAATGCTTGCCGTCCACCTTCGCGTACACGATGAACAAATCGGCAAAACCGGCATTCGTAATGAACGTTTTGGAGCCGTTCAGAATGTAGTGCTTGCCGTCCTCGCTCAACCGCGCCGTCGTCTTGGCGCCGAGCGCATCCGAGCCGGAGGTCGGTTCGGTCAGGCAGTAGGCGGCGATTTTGGCTCCCGTGGCGAGATCGGGCAAATATTTGTTCTTCTGCTCCCGGGTGCCGAAGAAGACGATCGGCAGCGTGCCGATGCCGACATGGGCGCCGACCGACAGAGCGAAGGAAGACGCGCCGGCCAGCACTTCGTTGATAAGCGTCGAGCTGACTTTGTCCAAGCCGAGCCCGCCGAACTGTTCCGGCACATCCGCGCCGAGCAGTCCCAGTTCGCCCGCTTTGCGCATCAGCGAAACGGTAAGCTCGTAATCGAGCTTCTCGATTTGCTCGTCGCGCGGCAATATTTCGCCTTCGATAAATTGCCTGGTCGTTTCCGCAAACATCCGCTGTTCTTCGGTAAAATCTTCCGGCGTCATGAGCAAGTCCGCGTCAAGATCCTCGATGACGAAGCTTCCGCCGGCAATTTTCGTATGCAGTGTGTCCATCCTTTTCTTCCCCCTATCTGTTATCCATGCACTTCAAATACGCCCGCCGCGCCCATTCCGCCGCCGATGCACATCGATACGACCCCGAAGCCTCCGCCGCGGCGGCGCAGTTCGTGAATCAAGCTCGCCGTCAGCTTCGCTCCCGTACAGCCGAGCGGATGCCCGAGCGCGATCGCCCCGCCGTTGACATTGACTTTGCTTTCGTCAAGGTTCAGCGCGCGAATGATGTGCACGCATTGCGAAGCGAACGCTTCGTTAATTTCGAACAGATCGACCTGTTCGAGCGTCATCCCCGCTTGGCGGAGCGCCTTCGGGATCGCTTCGACCGGGCCGATGCCCATCACCTCGGGCGCGACGCCCGCCAGCGCGAAGGCGCGGAACGTGGCGAGCGGCGCAAGGCCAAGCCGCTCCGCCTTGGCGCGGCTCATGACGACGGCGGCCGCGGCGCCGTCGCTCATTTGCGACGCGTTGCCCGCCGTCACCGTGCCGCCCGCCGCGAAGGAAGGCTTCAGCTTGGCAAGCGCCTCAAGCGTCGTCTCGGGTCGCACTCCTTCGTCTTGCTCGAAAGCGAACGTCTTCTCCCATAACCGGCCCTGTTCGTCGACGCCTTTCACGCTCGTCTGCACCGGGACGATTTCGTCCTTGAATTTGCCCGCGGCAAGCGCCGCCGCCGCCTTGCGATGGCTTGACACGGCGAAGCGGTCCTGGTCCTCGCGGCTGATGCCGAAACGCGATGCCACCAATTCCGCCGTATGCCCCATGCCCATGTACACTTCCGGCATCCCGGCGACGATTTGCGGGTGCGGCGCCGGCTTGAAACCGGTCATCGGCACATGGCTCATGCTCTCGACCCCGCCCGCGACAATCGTATCGGCATGGCCGAGCATGACTCGTTCCGCGGCGAATGCGATCGCCTGCAAGCCGGAGGCGCAGAAACGATTGATCGTCGCCGCCGGGACCGTCGCGGGGAAACCGGCGTACAGCGCCATAATGCGGGCGAAGTTCAAGCCTTGCTCGCCTTCCGGCATCGCGCAGCCGATCAGGACGTCTTCCACATCCTCCTTCGCCAGTCCCGGCGCGCGTTCGATGACGGCGTTCAGCACCGCCTTTCCCAAATCTTCCGCGCGCGTTTGCGCCAGATTTCCTTTCTTCGCTTTCCCGACCGCCGTACGGGCGACGGAAACGATGACCGCTTCTTGCAACGTCTCTTGGTTCCGCACGAAATTCACCTCCACTAGTTTGCCCCTCGTTTCATTTCCAACCGTGCCGCTAATTGCGCAGCGGCTTGCCGGTCATCAGCATATGCTGCATCCGCTGCTGCGTCTTCGGCTCCCCGGTCAGGCTGAGAAACGCCTCGCGCTCCAAATCGAGCATATACTGCTCCGACACGAGCGCGCCTGCCGGCGCATTGCCGCCCGCCAGCACATGCGCCAGCTTGCCGGCGATCAGCAGATCGTGATCGCTGATATAACCGCCTTGGCGCATCGCAAGCGCCCCGAGCTGCATGACCGCCTTGCCGTCCTCGCCGGCGACGCGGATTTTCTCTTCGGACGGATGCGCATATCCGGCGCGGTCCATCTCCAACACCGCCAGCTTCGCTTCGTAAATCCGATGATCCGCGTTCACGATCACCCGATCATGCGGCCGCATATAGCCGAGGTTCGCCGTGTCGAAGCCGCTTGTCGATACCTTCGCAAGCGCGATCGTCTCGAACGTCTTGTTCAGGTACGGCTGTACATCCGCTTCCGTACCGGCCGCCAAGCGGCTTGCGCGCAGCGCCATCTCCTTGCAGCCCCCGCCCGCCGGAATCAAACCGACGCCCGTCTCGACCAGGCCGAAATACGTTTCCGCAGCGTAATAAATCCGGTCCGCCGGCATGCACGCTTCCACGCCGCCTCCCAGCGTCATGCTGTGCGGGGCGGCGACGACCGGCTTCTCCAGCCGTTTCAAGTCCATCATCGTATTCTGGAACAAGCGGATAATGGCGTCGACTTCCTCCCATTCTCCGTCCTGGGCTTCCATCAGCAGCAGCATCAAATTGGCGCCGACGCAGAAATGGCGCCCTTCGTTCGCGATGACAAGACCGCGGTAACGCTGCCGCACCTCTTCGACGCTCTGCTGAATCATCGTCAATATGTCCGCGCCGATTGCATTATTCGGCGAATGAAATTCCAGGCAAGCGACATCGTCGCCCAAATCGATCAGGCTCGCGCCGGGATTCGAGCGAATCGTTTTGTTTTGCCGTTTCAGCGCAGCAAGCGATATCGACTCCGGCTTCGTCTCCATCCCTTTATATTCGTTTCGATGCACATAGAACCGCATATCGTTTCGCTCTTCATAGAACGTCTCATGACCGGCGGCAAGCCATTCCTTCACCCAAGCCGGAACGTTCATCCCTTCGCTCTCCATCTTCGCCACCGATTGCCGCACGCCGATCGCGTCCCATGTTTCGAACGGGCCCAACTGCCAGTTGAAACCCCATTTCATCGCCAAATCGATATCCGCGACCGTGTCGGCGATCTCGCCCAATTTATCCGCCGCATAGACGAGCACCCGCTTCAAAATATTCCATGCCAGCTCCGAATAGCGATCCGGCGTAGATAGAAACGCCTGCAGCTTCGCCGGCGCCCCTTTCGCCGCTTTCGCCGCCGTAAGCGAAGCCGAAGAGATGTTGCTTCTCGGCGCATATTCCATCGTCTCCGGCCGCAGCGCCAAAATGTCCGATCCTTTGCCGGGCGTCTTTATTTTTTTATAAAATCCTTGCCCCGCTTTTTCGCCGATCCAGCCGTTCGCCGCCAGCCGCTCCAATAACGGAGGTGCGGCAAAAACCGCCTTTTCCTCCGCGGCCTCCGCCGGAATATTGTCATACACGTTGCGGGCCACATGCACGAACGTATCCAGCCCGACGAGGTCGAGGGTACGGAACGTCGCGCTCTTCGGATGGCCAATCGCGGGACCGGTCGCGGCATCGACCTCTTCGACGCTGTATCCTCCCCGCTCCATTTCCTGCAGCGTCACGAGCAATCCGTATGTACCGATGCGGTTCGCGACGAAATTCGGCGTATCTTTGGCAACGACGACCCCTTTGCCAAGCCGTTTCCCGCAAAAATCGACCATGCCGTTGACGATGTCCGGGAGCGTATCCGGGCCCGGTATCACTTCGAGCAATTTCATATACCGCGGCGGGTTGAAGAAATGCGTCCCCAGAAAATGCTTGCGGAACTCCACGCCGCAATCGGCCGCCATCTCGCGAATCGAAATGCCGGACGTATTGGAGCTAACGATCGTGCCGGGCGTCCATACCTGCTCGATGCGCGCGTACAATTCTTTTTTTAGCTGCAAATTTTCCGTAATCGCCTCGATAATCCAGTCAACCTGCCTAAGCTGTTCGAAATGGTCCTCGATATTCCCGGGGGTTATACGCTGCGCGAACGATAAGTCGTACAGCGGCGACGGGTGTGCTTTCTTTACCCTTTCAATCGCGCCCGCCGCCAAGCGGCTGCGCTCCTTCGGATCGTTCGCGGAATCCTCCTTCCCCTGCTCCGCCGGCACGATATCGAGCAGCAAACATGATATGCCTACATTGGCCAAATGAGCCGCAATGCCCGATCCCATGACACCGGAACCGATTACGGCAGCTTTACGGATCGTTTTCATTGTACGGATGCCTCCCCTTTCGTTTCCCGCGCCGCAACATCGCCGCCAAACACCGATAGCGCCAAAATTTCCGCAACGTCCCGCGCTTTGACTTCATTTTCAACTTCCTTCATCTTCGTTCCGTCCTCCAACATCGTTAAGCAATACGGACAAGCCGATCCGATCATCGTCGGCCGAACTGCCAACGCTTGCTCCGTTCGCGCCAGATTGACCCGTTTGCCCGCCGTTTCTTCCATCCACATTCTGCCGCCGCCCGCCCCGCAGCACATCCCGTTCTCGCGCGCACGCTCCATCTCGGCAAGCTCCACGCCCGGAATAGCCTGCAATATTCGGCGCGGCGGATCGTACACGCCGTTATAACGGCCGAGATAACAAGAATCATGATACGTGATTCGTTCCTTCACCTCGTACTTCGGGACCAGCCTTCCTTCCCGCACGAGCCGATCGAGCAGTTCGGTATGATGCAGCACTTCCGCCTGCAGTCCGAAGTCGGGGTATTCGTTCTTCAACGTGTTGTACGTATGGGGGCATGCGGTTACGATTTTGGTTACGCCGTATTTTTCAAACATCGCAATATTTTCCGCGCAAAGCTGCTGAAACAGAAATTCGTTGCCCATACGCCGCGGCGTATCGCCGGAATTTTTCTCTTCATTGCCCAGCACGGCGAAGTTGACGCCCGCTTCCTGCAGCAAACGAACGAAGGAATGCGTAATCTTTTTGCTGCGATTGTCGTACGCCCCCATCGAACCGACAAAATACAAAAATTCAAAGTCGGGATTTTCCTTGACGGTCGGCACCCGTTTCGTTCGATCCGCCTGATCGCCTCCGGCTTCGACGTCCCCGTACGCCGCCAATTCGCCGATCCATTTCGCGCGGTCCGCGCGGCTTATGCCCCAAGGATTTCCTTGGCGCTCGATATTTTGCAGCGCCCGCTGGCCGTCATGCGGCAAGCTGCCCTGCATCAACACAAGATGGCGGCGCAAATCGACGATCTTATCGACATGCTCGTTATCGACCGGGCATTGATCTTCGCAATTGCGGCATGTCGTGCATGCCCAAATCTCTTCTTCCGTAATGACATCGCCGATCAATTCGATCTGCTCTGCCGATTTGCCGGCGGCAGCGGCAGACCAAAGCATCGTTTGCGCCTGCATCGTCGGGCCGATATCCGTCACCGCTCCGCCGTCCCACGCTCCGAAAGCTTCTTTGGGATCGCCCATCCGGTGTACGCCCCCGTCCGCGAAGGCGAATTCGGGCACCCAAGGCGACTTTGACGTCAGCGCCGCCCCTTTCTCCGTCAAATGATCGCGCAGCTTCGTAATGAGATGCATCGGCGACAGCAGCTTGCCCGTATTCGAAGCGGGGCACACATTCGTGCAGCGGCCGCATTCCACGCAGGCGTAGAAATCGATCATCTGTTTCTGCGTGAAATCTTCGATCTTGTGAACGCCAAACGATTCGGCATTCTCGTCCTCGAGATCGAGCTTGCTCAATCGGCCCGGAGAATCGGTCCGCCGCAGCCAAATGTTGATCGGCGCCACGATAATGTGGAAATGCTTCGATTGCGGAACGTACACCAAAAATGCGAGAAGCAGCAAAAGATGAATCCACCACGCGATTTCAAACAGGACGGACGCGGCGCTATAAGACAAGCCCCCGAACATGGCGGCAATAAGCGACGATAACGGCGCGAAGGGGGAAAATTCCATTCCCTCCCTCGCCCGCTCGAACGCGAGCGCGAACAGGACGGACAGCATGAGGAAAACGATGAAAAATACGACGATGCCGGGCTTCCACCCCTTTTTTAAACGCTTCAAATTTTCGCCGTACCGCCTGAATGCGGCGTATCCGATCGCCAAGACGACAAGCGCCGCCGTAACCTCTTGCGACAGGCTGAACCAAGCGGCGTCGAACCACGGTATTCCCCGTCCGGCCAACCCTTTGACGATAAGATCGAGCGCGCCGAACTGAACGATGATGAAGCCGTAGAAAATGATCGCATGCATCGCGCCGCTTTTCGGATCCTTCAACAGCTTTGTCTGTCCGAACGTCTGCGCGGCAAATCCGGCGCTCCTCGCGCCCTCCTTCGTCTCCCCTGCTCCTCCCCCCCAAACGGATTGGCCGAGCTTGACGTACCGGTAACGGCGTTGTACCGCTTGGACAAATAAAACGATCGCATATCCGGCAATTAGTACGAATAGTACGATGCGAATCAGCGTTTCAATCATCGATCCCATCCTTCCGTTTGGAAAATATAACCAGATGATGCCGCAGCCATCCTAGTTTATGGATATGTCCTTGTGTTGGCAAAAATGAGTTTCTTTCTTCATGGAAACGGGAAAACCGACATAGAGTTTAACAATGGTTAATTCAAACAAGCACAAACGGTTAACGAAAGGAGCCGGGTCGGATGAACATTTATGTTTTGCTGAAGCAAACGTTTGACACCGAGGAAAAAGTCGCCGTCCATGAAGGGGAGATCGTGGAAGAGGGCGCGAAGTTCGTCATCAATCCGTATGACGAATATGCCGTGGAGGAGGCGCTTCGAATTAGCGAGCGGCACGGCGGCAAAGTGACGGTCGTTTCCGTCGGGCCCGAGCGATACGCCGAAGCTTTGCGGACCGCGCTCGCGATGGGAGCGGATGAAGCCGTCCTGATCACGGACAGCCGCATTGGAGCGGATGAATACGCCGTCGCGGAGGCGCTTGCAGCGTTTCTGTCCGGACGGAACCCGGAGCTCGTTCTGGGCGGCAACTTCTCCGTCGATAACGGCGCGGGACAAGTTGCCGTACGGCTGGCCCAGCGTTTAGGGCTTCCCCATATCGCCGCCGTCATAAAACTAGATATTGCGGAGGACGGCAAGACGGTCGCACACCGCGACGCCGAGGGCGACGTGGAAATCGTGGAAACGGCGCTGCCGGCGCTGATTACGGCGCAGCAAGGATTGAACGAGCCGCGCTATCCCTCCTTGCCCGGCATTATGAAGGCCAAGAAAAAACCGCTCCAGCGGCTGACGCTGGACGATTTGGAAGGTTTGACGGCGGAAGCGGTCAGCGCGAGAACGGAACGCACCGCATTGTTCCTGCCCCCCCCGCGCAAAGCGGGCAAGCGTTTGACGGGCGAGCCCGCCGATCAAGCGCAGCAATTGGTGCGGCTGCTGCGCGAAGAAGCGAAGGCATTGCAATGATTCCGATTCGTATTCAAGGGAGGAATGTACGATGAGCAACGTATATCTGGTCGTCGCCGAAATTCGGGACGGCAAGCTGCGGCAAGTTTCTTTGGAAGCGTTAAGCGCAGCGGGAAGATGCGCCGCGCCGGGCGATATCGTCGCCGCCGCAGTCGTCGGCCGCGGCGAAGGCTTGCTTGCGGCCACCGACGACCTTGCCGCTTACGGCGCCGAGCGCATTTATGTCGTCGATCATCCGGACTTGGCGCATTATCGCGCGGAAGCTTACGGCGCCGCACTGCTGCAAGTCGTCAAGGAGGCCAACCCGGGCATGATTATCCTGGGACATACGTCGATCGGACGCGACCTGGCGCCATGGCTCGCCTCCGCGCTCGACGCAGGACAAATCGCGGACGTCACAGCCATCGATCAAGAGGGGGATGCGCTGCTGTTCACCCGGCCCATATACGCAGGCAAAGCGTTCGAGAAGAAACGGTTCGCGAGCGGCGGAGGAATACAGGTCGTGACGATCCGTCCGAACAATCTCCCTCTGGCGGAACCGGATCCGGGCCGGCTCAAGGAAATGATCGAAGTGGGATACGGAGCGCCCGCCTTGCGGACGTTGGTGCGTGAAGTCGTGAAAAAAACGGCCGGCAAAACGGATTTGGCGGAAGCGAAATTTATCGTGTCCGGGGGAAGGGGCGTCAAGAGCGCGGAAGGGTTCAAGCCGCTCGAAGAGCTGGCCGAGGCGCTCGGCGGCGCCGTCGGAGCTTCGCGCGGCGCATGCGATGCGGGGTACTGCGATTACGGCTTGCAAATCGGACAAACCGGCAAAATGGTGACGCCGGAAATTTATATCGCCTGCGGCATCAGCGGCGCCATCCAGCATTTGGCCGGGATGAGCGGATCGCGAGTCATTATCGCCATCAATACCGATCCTGAAGCGCCGATCTTCAAAGTGGCCGATTACGGCATCGTCGGCGATCTGTTCGAAGTCGTGCCGCTGCTTACGCAAGAATTCCGCCGGGCGCTCGGCAAATAAACGCCGCACCATGTTGGCCTTTCTTTTGCAAAGTTCCTTTTTCCGACACTCCTGTCGTCCCTCTCCTATGATAACCTAAGAGCATAAACATCCGGAGGAAGGGATACGCAATCCATGACGATACAGACAGAACATCCGCTATATTCTGCGGCTTCGCAATTTATTGCAAAGTGCTACCGCGAGCTTGGTAAAGACGAAAAGGAAACCGCGGATCGATTGGAGCAAATTGCCCGCGAAATCGAGGAGACGAATTTCTACAGACATACGTTCGAAGAATTGGAGTACGGCGCAAAAATGGCGTGGCGCAACAGCAATCGATGCATCGGGCGCCTCTTCTGGCCGTCTTTGCATGTATTCGACGCCAGGGACATCGATACCGAAGAACAAATTTACGAGGCATTGATCCGGCATATTGAATTTGCAACGAATGACGGCAAAATCCGGCCGGCGATCACGGTATTCGCCGCGGCGGGCCATGGGAGGGATCAGGTCCGCATTTGGAACCATCAGCTCATCCGGTATGCCGGGTACGAAACGGAACAAGGCGTCATCGGCGATCCGCATTCCATTCCGTTCACGAAGGTTTGCGAGTCGCTCGGCTGGAGCGGAAAGAGAACCCCATTCGACGTGCTGCCTCTCGTCGTTACGGCCGGTTCCAATTCGCCGAAGCTTTTCGAGATCCCTCCCGCCATCGTCAAGGAAGTTCCGTTGTCCCATCCCGAGTTCGAATGGTTTCCCGAGTTGGACTTGAAATGGTACGCCGTCCCGCTTATTTCGGATATGCGGCTGGAGATCGGCGGCATTTCCTATACCGCCGCTCCTTTTAACGGATGGTATATGGGAACGGAGATCGGCGCGCGCAACTTGGCGGACGCCGCACGCTACAATATGCTGCCGACATTGGCGCATCGCATGGGACTCGCCCCGGCCGCGAACGCTACGCTTTGGAAGGATAGAGCGCTCGTCGAATTGAATATCGCCGTACTCCACTCCTTTAAAAAAGCGGGAGTCGGCATCGTCGATCATCATACGGCGGCACAGCAATTCAAAACGTTCGAGGAACAAGAACGAAGAGCCGGCCGGCCGCTGACCGGCAACTGGACCTGGCTGATCCCGCCGCTCTCGCCGGCGGCGACGCATATTTTTCACCGGAGTTACGACAATACCGAAATGAGTCCGAATTTCCATTATCAACAAGCTCCGTACGCGCGAGACTGAACGGGAATCCGTTTCTTGCGGGCCTGTCCGCTGTATGAATTCTTTGGGCAGGTCTCCGATCCGGTCACGCCTTACTCCGCGGCAGCCTGAGCCTGCATCAGTTCGTATACTTTGCGCGTTGTATTGACATTCCTGATCGTCATGTTTTGATATAGTTTCGAGCCGGGAAGTTTCTGCATGCCGCTTTTGGCGGCGTTTTTTCTGTCAACCGACCAGAGAATCGCCCCGGCAACGTAAATTACCGTATCAATGTCCGGTTTGATGAGGAGCTTATCGAGCACCGACTCGTTGTCGACCTCTTCCCATAGAAACATGACATCGCTTTTCATCCGATCGTCGTTGGTCCAAGAATCCGGAAGCGAGCTTATTACTTTTTGCATATCGTCGAAACTGCGGACGACGACTTTGATTTGCAATCCGAAGCTTGCAAGGATGGCCTCTTCCAAAATACGCGGAAGTTCCGCTTTGGAATGGCTGTTGTCCGTAAAAATGATATTGCCCGAATTGATATACGTTTTTACGTTGTTCATCCCTGCCTGTTCAAAAGCTTGTTTCAGCAGCTTCATATCGATTTTATTGTTTCCGCCAACGTTGATCCCCCGAAGCAATGCGATATAGATCACCAGGATCCCCCTTTTCCACGACTACATATATTGATTAGTTTCTACTATAAAGGATACGCAATATCGTCTGTCAAGCTTTACTCCAGAAAGCGGGATCGGATATCGGGGGGCGGCATCATGCATTGTTCCCGCCGTCCGAACCAGCGGTACCGGTTTTTGGCGATAATGCCATAAACGAAATTTCGCAGCGGGAGAGGGACGAATATGAACGCGTAGAGGAGCGGCCACAATCCGTTCAGTTGCTTGCAGACGCGTAACGCCGCGCTCGATTTTTCGTATATTTGCCCGTCTTGAATGAGAAGGAACGATTCGAGACGGCTGCCGACCGCCTCTATCCCTTGCCGTCGCAAGTACCGCACCGCCGCTTCCGATTGCAGCGGAGCGAATTTGAATCGCGCATGCGGATCGCGCCGGATGACAAAGCGAACGATACCGTTGCATAAATGACATACCCCATCGAATAAAATGACGTTCTCGCTCCGGCTTTTGCGGTTCATCATATGTCCCCTCCTTTCGGATCAACTACTCCCGCCTTTCTTCCCGTAACGGCAAAGCGTCCAGCGGAATTCGGCTGCGATCGAACGGCACGCATTCGGCGGCAAACGTTCCGTTATAGGCAAATACGGTGCCGATCAGCCGATTCGTAACTTCCACCTCGATTTTATATTTTTGCAGCGCGTCGTCGTACCATTCGCATACGTTCGCGATGCCGGAGAACATCATCGGGAATCGGAACCCCAGCGCATGCTCGTAGAACCGCTGTTCTCCCGAACGGATGCGGATCCCGCCGTTCGCGCCGACCTTCATGTCGATATCGACGGCCAAATGCTGCCGATCGCCCAGGTAATCGACGATTCCCTGCCTCTGCTCGCTATAGATCATCGTCGCATCGAATCGGCGTATGGCGCGCGGAAACTTGAATTTGCGGATCCATGTGACGGTCTCCCGTCCGAAACGGTCTACATACGCGTAATTTTCGATCGTAAACGGGATATTCCTTCCTCCCTGCGGAAACATAATGTTCCGGCTCGTCCCGATATAGAGCGGCAATGCGGCCAGCTTGGCAAAATAGATTTTCTCCATCATACCATATCCGACAGAGGCGATCTTGTCCCCGCTCGCGAATCCGAAACGCTTCCGGATTTGCGGATGCAAATTCGCGAAGTCCGAACCTAACGCTTTTTCATAGATCGACGGCATTCGAATTCCCCCTTATTCCTTCCTTTGCAGCCGGATCGCCCGATGCTCGCCGCGAACTTGGCGCTTTACGCAGGCAATTGCCGGCGTTGGGCAAATCTTTCGCCGTTCCCCAGGCGATGCAGCCGAGCCCGATCGTCGCGGCGCATAACACGGCCGGGCTGAACGGAGCGATCAACACATCGGCTTGCCCGAGCGCCGCGCCCGCGGTTAGTGCGGCAACGAGCGCCATATTCAGCCAGTATACGGCGGCGGAGCGGTGCCATATCCAAACGGCCGCCGCAAACGCGATTTCCAGAACGCCTAGCGCGAACAATACGGGCCGCTCCCAACCGTGAAATATGCCCAAACCTTGCAAAATAGCCAATTCCCCGGCATGGGCGAACCATATTTTCGGCACCAGTCCGCCGTATCCCCAAATAAGCGATGTCAACAAAACGGCGAAATAATGAATCCATGTCATAGTGAACGAAACGGCCGGATGCCTGTCCCGTTCGATCCATAACCGAAGCCTGTCAAAGCTCCAAGCCGTCGCCCAGCCGATCAGCGGCCGGAACAACAGCCGGTCGAACCAACGCCCGAAGGGGCCGAATCGCGTTTGATAGTCGTATTTTGTAATAAACGTTACGCCTGACGCATGCGGCACATATCTCCAATACCCGCCTCCGGTCCGAATGAGGGAGAGCGGATGGTCCGAGCCGAACTTCAAGACGGACGTGCGCTCTCCGGAAGCGCGCCGAACCGTTGCCGCCGTTTCGCCCGTCCCGCTAATGTATAGGCCAAACCCGATTCGGGTCGCATACTTGAACCGCTGAACTTCCTCCCCGTACCCGCGGGGGAGGTATGAAATTTCCGTGAAACGCAAATCCCATTTCTCGTGTTCCTCCGGATGCTGCGTATACTTCCATAACGTTTCCATGTCTGCGGCCATATCCAGCTCTACATATACCGGTTTGTTTTTCGGCATCGCTAACCCCCCTCTTTTTCGGAAGCCTTCTTCCCGATCCTCCGTCCTATTCAACTCCATTGTAGCCGTGCAGTTCGCCATGCGGCAGTTCCAACTTTCGTAGTACAACAACAAATAGAGGTACTACGAAACGTAGTACCTCCAGCGGGTGTCACGGCAGAGTCGGGACTGCGATGACCGGTTAGTATGTTGCATAAAGTGCAGCATAGGCCGGGGTTCAAGGTCGGATCGGGCCGACATGTTGTACAATGTACAGCATAAACGTACAAAATCGGCTGAAAACGGCCTATCACCCCTCTGTATGTTGTATAAACTACAACATAGTGCAATCGCTCCAGAAAAAGGGGCTGGTATGATGTAGAAAATACAACATACCAGCCTCTAACGCAGGCCGGTGCCTCCCTATTCACTCGCGCCCGATGCACACCCCGACGCATTCCTGTTCACTCGCACCAGACGCACACCCGACGCATTCCTATTTACTCACACCCCGCCCACACCCGACGCATCACTATTTACTCACACCCCGCCGCAGAAACGTAGTACCTCCAGCGGGTGTCACGGCAGAGTCGGGACTGCGATGACCGGTTAGTATGTTGCATAAAGTGCAGCATAGGCCGGGGTTCAAGGTCGGATCGGGCCGACATGTTGTACAATGTAC